>JAURVW010000460.1 GCA_030655275.1 Solirubrobacteraceae bacterium | reverse complement strand
CGAGACACCTGTTTCCACGCCGCTTCTATCCGAGCGATTGCGCGCCAATTACGTCGTGAACAAGAACGACGAAAGCCCCGCTTTCGCGGGGCTTTCTGAGGGATGGAGCCTATCGGGATCGAACCGATGACCCCCTGCTTGCAAAGCAGGTGCTCTGCCAGCTGAGCTAAGGCCCCTCGCGGCGATTGTAGAACGTGCAGGCGGGTTTGCGCAGCGAGGCTGGGCGCGGGGCGGCCGGGAGTGGGCGAATGTCGGAGGCTTGCCTCGTCGTACGGGAGTCGTTGCCGTGCGGATGGCGGATGGTCCACTCCGCCACTTGGAGGCTCGCGGGCGCTTGTGAGGGGGGCCGGGGCGTGCGACGCTGGTGGGCGATGACGCCACTGTCGCTGGTCCGATCTGCGAGCAATCGCAGCGTCTACGAGCTTGCGGGCGTCGGCTCCCTGTGGGTCGCCGGGTGGCTGGGTGGCGAGCGCGCGTTCTTCACCACGAACAACGGCACCTGGACCTGCAGCAAGGCCGGCGTGATCGGCGGCCCGCTCGTTGCGACCGGGCCGTCAGGGTCGGTCGACGGTCGTTTCGCTCCCGGGTTCCTCGGGACCACCGGGTCGATGTCGTGGGCGCGCACCCAATATGCACTCGGTCCCGCCGGCGGGTTCTCGACGAACTACCGCCTCGACGAAGGCGGCCGGACCCTCTGCGAGTTCGGGGTCGAGCGATTTTTCGGGGAACGCTGGCCGATCGACGTGATCGGGCGCCGCGCGAACCTCCCGGACGAGGCCCTGATGTTCGCGATCTATGCCGTGCGGACGCTGGCTCGTCAGAAGGCCCGAAAGAAGTCCCGGCGGCGCTCCTCTATGGGGCCGCTGGGCTCCATGTTCGGTGGCAGTTGAAGCCGGTCTCAAAGCTCGGACGACCCTCGCGCGTCGTCCGCTGAAGCGTTTCACCCGTTGACCTCGCCTTCGAAGGCCGAGAAACGCCCGACCTACGGGCCCTTTCGCCCGCTCTTCGATCCGTAACGAATCCCTAATCATCGCCCCTAGGCACGGCGCCCCGGCCCTGGCAGATTTCTCGCACCCCGAACCCGAGACGAAAGAACCCCGGAGGTGACCGACATGACCGACATGACGAAGGCGAACCAGCCACAGGACCAGCGAGAGCTGCTGCTCACGCAGCACGAACACGATCGAACGCTCTACGAGCTCCCCGGCGTCGGCATCCTCCGCACGGGCGGCTACTTCGGCGGCACCGGCGCGAACATCACCGTCGGCCATACGACCTGGCAGTGCCGGAGCATGGGCGTGCTGGCGCGGAAGTTCGTCGCGGTCGGCGTCGACGGCACGATCGCGCTGCAGTACTTCACGCCGCTCCTGCGTCCGTCCGCCGGGACGATCCCGTGGGGCGACCGCGCACTGCGGTACGCGACGGTGGGCCACGGGACCCATCAGCTCACCGAGAACGGCACCCTGCTCGCCACGTTCTCCGGACTCAAAGACAACCGGACGCCCGTGCGGGTCACCCTGGCCGTCGACGACCTCCCACCCGCACTGATCATGTTCGCCACGTACCTCGCCCGCGACCGGCAGCGTCGCGCCGTCGGCGCGGGGACCGCTGGCGCGTCGAGCAGTGGCGGCGATGTCGTTGGCAGCGGCTGCAGCTCCGGATGCAGCACGGGCTGCTCCGGCGGAAGTAGCAGCAGCGGCTGTAGCGGTGGTGGGGGCTGCGGCGGCGGAGGGTGCGGGGGCGGCAGCTGACCCAGCGCCGACGAACTGGGTGGCGAACGTGGCGAACCCGCGTTTCGCCACCCAGGCACCGGCGCGTCGGCCCCGCCGAACCCGTGAGTCTCGACACGCCCGCAACCCCGTTGGCTGCACGAACCCCACTCGCGCGCGATGATGGGCCGGTGCCGCCCGCCCCTGCGCTCATCGCGATTCCCACGCTCGGGCGGCCCGGGCAGCTCGACACCACCCTCGCCTCGATCGCCCCGCAGGCCAAGGCGCGCGCCGTCGAGATCCTCGTGGTCGACGACGGGCCCTCCCCAGAGACGCGCGAGGCGGCCGAGCGACACGGCGCCGGCTACCTCGACGCGGGCATGCCGGGCGGTCCGAACGCCGCCCGGAACCGGGCCTTCGAGGCGACCGATGCGCCCCTGGTGATCCTCCTCGACGACGACATCCGCGCCTGGCCGCACTGGCTCGACGAACTCCTCGCCGCGCACGAGCGCGAGCCGGCCGACGTCGCCGTCCTCGCCGGCCAGATCAAGCCCGTCCTCGACCCGCGCTTCGCGCCCCGCAGCTGCGGTCGACACGGCGCCCCGATCACGGAGCTCCAGCTCGGTGACCAGGACAAGGACGTGATCCACGGCTGGAGCGCGAACATGGGCGTGCGCCGCGACTGGTGGATGAAGGCCGGTCCGTTCGACGAGGCCCACGCCATCGGCGGCGACGAGGAGGAGTGGGTCGACCGCGCCACGGCCGCAGGCGGCCGCACGCGCTACATCGCTCACGCCGGCGTCGACCACGAGCGGGTCGGCGAGGATGCGTCGCTGCGCAAGCTGATGCGCGCGCAGCGCTACCGCGGCCGCAACCTGCGCCTCTTCGACACGCAGCAGGGTCGCGCCCCCGGGCTCGTCACCGAGCTGAAGGTGCTCCTGGCGTGTGTCGCGCATGTGATCATCCGCCGCTGCCCGATGGGCCTCACGCTCGTCGCCCATAGCCTGGGTCGGGTGCAGCAGACGATCGCGCCCGCACCGCCGCCGGCCCGCCCCGGACTCAACGACTTCCTGTCGGGCCGATCCGGGCATGTCGCCGGCAAACGCGGTGAGCTCCTCCGCGTCGCCGACCGCCTCCTCGATCTGCTCCGTGCCCCGCTCACGGCCGTCGAGCAGCGCCGCGCGCAGTCGATCCCGCCGCGCCGGATCCTCGCCCTCGCGATCGCCCGCAACCCCAGCGACTTTGCCCCGATCGCCGCCGAGCTCAGCGCCGGTCGCCACCGGGTCGAGCTCGACCTGCAGCCGATCGACACCCGTGGCAAGTTTGAACGCCTCACCGCGATGCTCGCCGAGCACGACCTCACGGCCTACGACCACGTGCTGCTCGTCGACGACGACGTCGACCTGCCCGCCGGCTTCCTCGACCGCTTCATCTGGGCCGTCGAGTCGACCGGCCTCCTGCTCGCCCAGCCCGCGCACCGTCGCCACTCCCACGCGGCCTGGCCCGTGACGCGCCGCCGGCTGGCGACCACCGCGCGCCGCAGTCACTTCGTCGAGATCGGCCCCGTCACGCTCCTGCGCGGCCCGGCGCTCGAGGCGCTCGTGCCGTTCCCCGACGACCTCACGATGGGCTGGGGTCTCGACGTGCACTGGGGCGCCATCGCCCGCGAGCACGACTGGCCCATCGGCGTCGTAGACTCCACGCCGCTGCTCCACAAGAACCCGGTCGCCGGCGGCTACGGTCGCGAGCCCGTCGTCGATGCGGCCCGCCGGTTCCTCTCGGGTCGCGCATACGTCACCCGCGACGAAGCCCTCTGGTCCGAACCCGCCCGCCCGGCGAAGGGGTCGTCTCGATGACCGCCGCTGCGACGTTCCTTCCTGTGGACTCGTGGGTGGCCTCCCGCCCGTCGATCGAAGGGTCGTCTCGATGAAGGTCGCCGTCGTCGCCGAGTTCTATCCCCGCGCGCATGATCCCGTGCTCGGCGTGTGGAGCCACCGCCAGGCGCTGGCCGCGAGGGAGGCCGGGGCCGAGGTCGAGGTGCTCGTGCTGCACCGTCCGATCCCGTCGGCCGCGTCGCTGAAGGCCGGTCCGCGCGCGGCCCTGCGAGAGCTCCGAACGCTTCGCAGCCAACCGCGACAGACCCACCGCGACGGCATTCCGATCACCTACGTGCCGTTCTACGCGCCCGCGCGCACGGGGAGCTACGGCGACTGGGGCAAGCACGCCGCCCGCCCGCTCGGCCGCGCCCTGCGCAAGCTCCACAAGCGCTTTCCGTTCGAGCTGATCCACGCGCACAACGCCGTCCCCGCCGCCGACGCGATCCGCCGCGCGAACGTCGCCGGCCCCCTCGTCACGTCCGTCCACGGTGGCGACGTGTTCCACACCGCGATCATGAAGCCCGAGTGGGCCGCGAACGTGTCGGCCGGCCTCAACGCATCCGACCTCGTCCTTGCGAACTCGTCCGGCATCCGCACGGCCTGCGGCGCGCTCACGTCGAGCCCCGTCGAGGTGATGCTGCTCGGCGCCGACGTGCCCGACAAGGACCCACGCCCGCCGCGCGACCACACGCTCATCACGGTCGCGCACCTGATCGAGCGCAAGCGCCACGCCGACGTGATGCGCGCCATGTGGGTGCTCCGCGCCCGCTGGCCGAAGCTGCGGTACGTGATCGTCGGCGACGGCCCCGAGCGCCACGTCCTGCACGATCTCGCGCGCGAGCTCGAGATGACCGACCGCGTGATCTTCCGCGGCCAACTCCCGCCCGACGAGGCGATGGAGGCGATCGACGGCGCCACCCTCGCCGTGATGCCGTCGACCGACGAGGCCTACGGCGTCGCGTACGTGGAGGCGATGGCCCACGGCGTGCCGACGATCGGCGCACTCGGCGAGCCCGGACCCCTCGACCTCGCCGACCTCGGCAGCGGCATCCAGCTCGCCGCGCCCGGCGACGTCGAGCACCTCTCGCGCGTGATCGACCGCCTCCTCTCCGACCCCGGTGAGCGGGCCCGGCTCGCGAAGCTCGGGCGCCGCGTGATCCGCGAGCGCTGTTCCTGGGAGGTCGTCGGCCAGGCGACGGTCGAGACCTACGAGCGCGTCCTCGAGCGACACCTGCAGCGCGGGACCGACCGCCAGCACGCGTGAGCGATCCGCGTCCGGTCCTGTTCGTCACGACCGAGATACCGCCCGATCGCGTCGGCGCGTTCCGTGCCCTCTCGGGCCGCGTGCCCGTCGAGTTCGCGCTCTTCGGCGGTGGCCTCCACGCAACGGATGGCGTCACCGATCACGGCCTTCCCGCGCGCGAGGTGAGTCAGCGCGAGATCTTCGGCCTGGCCTCCAGCGGCGACTACCGGGCCGTCGTCGCCGGAACGGTCGGGCGCATCGCGCTGCCCGCCGCCTGGCTCGGGGCCGAGCGCGCCCGCGTGCCGTTCGTCCTCTGGACCGCCCTCTGGGCCCACCCGCGCTCCGCCGCGCATCTCCCGGGCGCCCTGCTGCTGCGCCTGCTCTATCGCCGTGCGGCGGCCGTCGTGACGTACGGCTCGCACGTCTCGCGCTTCGCCGAGGCCAACGGCGCCCCCGCGAGCCGCGTCACGGTCGCGCCGCAGGCCGTCGACCAGGACTTCTGGGTCGCCGGTGCGGGCGGGGGCGGAGCGACCGGATACGCCGCAGGGGACAGCGCGGCAGCGAACGCCAGCCCGGCCGCGGGGCCTGCGTCGGCGGTCGCTGCGCCGCCGCGCTTCCTCTTCGTCGGGCGCGACGACCCGGGCAAGGGCGTCGACACCCTGCTCGCCGCCTGGGACGCCTCGGGCCTCGGCGCGGACGGGCGCGCCGAGCTGCGGCTCATCGGCCCGCCGGCCGATCGTGCGGCGGGCCGCGCGGGCGTCAGCGGCCTCGGGTCACTTGCTCCGGAGGCCGTCCGCGACGAGATGCGGGCGGCCACGGCGGTCGTCGTTCCGTCCGAACGCACCGCAACCTTCCGCGAGCCCTGGGGTTTGGTGGTCAATGAGGCCATGCACTCCGGAGCGCTCGTGATCGCGTCCAACGAGGTCGGTGCCGTCGCTGGACGGTTGGTCGTCGACGGCCGGACGGGGCTGGTCGTCGGGGAAAAAGATGTGAACGGACTGTCCAGGTCGATGACCTCCGTCGCGACCGCTGAGAGCCCCAGATACCGGGGGATTGCGGCCGCAGGGCAGCGCGCGGCCGTTCACCTCTCCCAGGACCGGTGGGCGGCAGCCTTCGCGGACGCGCTGGATGTTTCGGTAGCGTCCCGCCCATGAGTTCTGCCCT
>JAURVW010000459.1 GCA_030655275.1 Solirubrobacteraceae bacterium | reverse complement strand
GGCCCGCTGTCGGCCACGCCGTGGGCCGCCCTCCAGATGCCCGGTGGCGCGCAGGCCCGCATGTGGCTGGACCCCGACGGCGACGGCGGCGACGACGGGGTCGCCGCGGCGCGCGAGCGCAGCCGCTCGATGGTGATCCGGTACGACTCCCAGGTGCTGGGCCGGATGGACGTGGTCCTGCGGCTCGAGGCCGACAAGCTCGAGGCGACCATCCTCGGTCAGGCCGGCGAGCCGATCGCCCGCATGCGAGCCTCCTCCGCCGAACTGCGGGCCGCGCTCGTGGCGGCGACCGACCGGCCCGTGGCCCTCTCGACCGGCGGTCGCACCGCCGAGGTGATCAATGTCAGCGCGTGACGGACGACCCGCGCCCAAGCGCGCCGCCGCCCTCGTCTACACCGGCGGGGTCGCGCCGACGGTGGTCGCGGCCGCGGCCGGCGACGCCGCCGAACGCATCGAGCGGTTCGCGCGCGAGAACGGCGTCCCGGTCCAGCACGACGGTCCGCTCGCCGAGGCGCTCTCGCGCCTTCCGGTCGACACCGAGATCCCGCCCGAGCTCTACCGGGCGGTCGCCGAGGTGCTGATCTGGGCCCGCGGCGTCGAGATCGCCGCGCGCATCGACCAGGTCCCTGCGGCCTGAGTCGACGCCACCCCGCCGGTCGGCTCCGAAGTCGATGCCGCGACGCATCCACGCCCGTCGTTGACCACCGGATCTCCGTCCGGTCCGCGGTTCCACGGAGCCCTGCCGAAGTACCGTCGTCCTCCCCTGTCGACCGCGAACGCATGACCGACCCCGATCTCCTCGGCGACCACGAGCGCCGCTACCGGGCCGATCCCGATCCCTGGAACCAGCGGACGAGCGCCTACGAACGGGCCAAGCGTGCCGCCACGATCGCCGCCTGCGGACCGGCGCCGCGACGGCGCGCCCTCGAACTCGGCGCCGGTAACGCCGTGCTCGCGAAAGCCATCGCACCGCTGGCCGACGAGCTCGTGGCGGTCGAGGGTGTGCCGGCGGCCGCGGCTCTCGCCCGGGTCCGCCTCGAGCCGGTCGTCGGCGCGCGCGTGGTCGAAGGCCTGATCCCGCAGGGCGTCCCGGCCGGTCCCTACGACCTCGTCATCGCCTCCGAGATCCTCACCCTGCTCGACGAGCCGTCGTACCGCATGACGCTCCGGCTGCTGCGCGGCTGGCTCGACGTGGACGCACGCGTCGTCGCCGTGCACCGGACCGAACCACACACCCGCCAGGCGCGGTCGGCCGAGGTCGTCCACGCCGATCTCGCCGGCCAGGGGTTCCTCTCGCGCGTCGCGGGCAACGGCAGCACCGGCGCCGACTACCGCTTGGATGTCTTCGAGCGCAGCGTCTGAGCATCCTCTCGCTTGCATCTTCCGTCCCCGCGTAGCGCTCCCGGACCGAGTACTTTGGCGCACCTCCGCGGGAACGAAATCTGCGACGCGATAGGACGCTCGGACGCTGCGCTCAACTGCAGCGGGACAACGGTCCGGGATCCGGCTCGGCTGCGCTCCGGTAAGCGGGAGATCGCGTGGCGACCGGGGTCGCTGGTCTGCTCAGCCGCGCTGGGCTACAGGGAGCCGCGAACGTGCCGACTGATCAGGCGATGGCACTGAACGAGCACGATCCCAGCGGCCCGTCGGCGGCCCCCGACGAGCTGTCGGAGGCCGACCGCCTCGCCTGGCGGGTCCAGCAGGTGATCCTGCAGGCCGAGCACGCGCTGGCCCAGGGCGACGTCGCCGCCTACGCCGCCGCCCTTGCGCAGTGCGACGACATCGACCACGACAGCCGTCGCCACCATGCGCGGATCAAGTCGATCGACCGCGGATTCCTGCCGCGGCCGGGCGCGAGCCAGACGCAGATCGCCACCACCATCCTCGCCTCCCTGCGCGCCCTCACGGGGTGGCTGGAGGGCAATCCGCGCGAGCCCAGCCTCGCGGCCTATGCCGGCGTGCTGTGCGTCGAACTCGGCCTCTACCGCGAGGGGGAGGAGCTCCTGCGCGCCTCGGCGGCCCTGTGCCCCGAGCTGCCGGAGATCGACCAGGCCATCCGCACGGCGACCGGCCGGCGCCAGGCCCGCGCGAAGGTGAAGGGTCTGCCCGTCACCGTGACCGCCGCCCTGCCGCGGCTGCGGGAGCGCCTCGCTGCGATCGCTCCGCGCGTGGTGCCCGCCGAGGGCATGCGCGTGAGCCTCTGCATGATCGTGCGCGACGAGGAGGAGATGCTTCCGCGCTGCCTGGAGGCCGTGAAGGCCGGCGTCGACGAGATGATCATCGTCGACACGGGCTCCCGCGACCGCACCGTCGAGATCGCCGAGTCGTTCGGCGCGACCGTCCTGCACTTCACCTGGACCGGCAACTTCGGCGAGGCCCGCAACGTGGGTCTCGAGGCCGCGACCGGCGACTGGGTGCTCATCCTCGACGCCGACGAGATCTTCGTCGCCGATGACGCCCTCGCCCTGCGACCGCTCCTCGGCCGGACCTGGCGCGAGGCGTTCTTCGTGGAGGAGATCAACCACCTCGGCGACCTCGACGACGGCACGAGCGCGAAGCACCAGGCCCTTCGCCTGCTGCGCAACCGGCCCGAATACCGCTTCTCCGGTGCCGTGCACGAGCAGATGGCGCAGCACCTCCCGGGCTACCTGCCGGATCGCCTCGAGCACACCGACATCCGCCTCGATCACTACGGCTACCTCGGAACGGTCCGGATCGACCGCGAGAAGACCGGTCGCAACCTCGAGCTGCTCCAGGGGCAGCTGTCCGACGGCGAGGACACCGCCTTCCTCCACTTCAACCTCGGCTCCGAGTACGCCGGGATCGACGAGGAGAAGGCCCTCGAGCACTTCCGGCGGGCCTGGGAGCTCGCGGTCGCCGATCCGCGGGCGACCGAATACGGCTTCGTCCCGTCGCTCAGCTCGCGCTTCGTGCGCGCGCTGCGGGGCGACCGCGACTACGAGGCGATGGAGGAGGCCGCGACCCAGATCCACGCGTGGTTCCCGGGCTTCACGGACGTCTTCTTCGAGCAGTCGATCGCGGCCCTGGAGCAGGACGACCTCGCTCGCAGCCGCGAACTGGCCGAACACTGCCTCTCGCTCGGCGACGCGCCGGCGAAGTACTCCTCGACCGTCGGCTGCGGCACCTACCTCGCGCAGCTGCGCCTGGCCCAGCTCGACATCCACGCGGGCAACGAGGCCGCGGCGATCGAGCGCATGCGCGAGGTCCGCAGGGAATACCCGACGTACTACGGGATGATCGACCCGTTCGTCTCGGTCCTCCTCAACAACGGCCACACGCCCGAGCAGATCTTCGACGAGGTGACCGAGGGTGGGCTCTCGCCCTCCGGCTGGTTCATGGTCGCCGTGAACTTCCAGGAGCGCGGCCACCTCACCGAGGCCGAGCGGGCCTTCAAGACCGCCCTCGAGCTGCGCCCGACCTTCGACGCCGTGCACGTGGCCCTCGCCGATTCGCTGCTCGTGCAGGGCAGGGTGGAGGAGGCCGCGCTCGAGGCCGAACAGGTACCCGCCGACGATCCGCGCGTCGGTGCGGCGGCCGTGCGTACGGCGCTGTTCGCCCGACTGGCGATGGAGCCCGGGGAGTCCGGTGAGGCCACGCTCGCAGCACAGCGCAGCGCGCTCCTCCAGCAGCTCGAGCTGACCGACCTCCCCGACCCGGACAAGGCCGTCCTGCGCGCCTGGGCCGCCCGTCGTGCGGGAGACCGCTCACCGGCCGTGGGCCTCGACCGCTCGTCGATCGACCACATGACGCCGATCCTCGACGCGCTCCTGCGCCTCGCCGCCGGCGACGCCTTCGCCGACCTCCTCGAGCTCCTGCCCGACACCGGCATCGACCGCCGCACCCAGCACGAGGTCGTCGGGACGCTCCTGTTGCGGCGGGGCCTCAGTGAGCTCGCGGCCGAGGAGTGGATCGCCGCCGTGAACGAGAGCGGCCCCGACGCCGCGGCGTACGCCGGTCTGGCCGAGGCGGCCCGGCTCCAGGGCCTCGAGGACGACGCGCGCACCCTTGCTGCCGAGGCACTCGACCTCGAGCCCGAACAGCCCCTCGCGACCCGCGTCCTGGCGGCCATCGCGGCATGAGCCTGGTGGGTCGACCGACCGGCGGACGCGCCGAATCGTGGATCGAACGTCCACTGGTCCCTTCAGTTGGTGCCACGCTTGGGCGATTGAAGGGATGCCGGAACGATTCCGGTGAGCAAGCGACGCCAATGGATGGCGTTGCCGTACTTCCAGGAGGAACACGGATCATGGACAGCAGCAGCCCCATGGGGAACCTGATCGGCTTCGACGCCGCCACCCTCGGGACGCCCGGTGCCATCAACCGTGGCCGCCGGTCGACCGACCACGTCGACGGCTCCTCCTTCGCCGAGGTCTACGACCTCGCCGCCTACCGCACCACCGGCTCCCGTGAAGCCGCTCGCGTCGCCGACCCGTCGCCGCTCCAGCGCGTGCCGACGCCGACCGGGCTCACCGTCGCCTCCTCCGCTTCCGCCGCACCGATCGCCTCCGGGCAGCTCGCCCCGCTCGATCGCATCGCCGCCGACCGTCTCTACGTGCACCTCACCACCGGCGGTTCGTGGATGCGCGTCGCCGACGAGGGTTCCGGAACCGTCGTCATGCGCCTGCACGACGCCGAGGGCGCCGCCGTCCGCGAGGTCCGCGTGACCGAGCTCTCCGCCGCGACGGACGGACCCGAGGTCGCGTAATGGCCGGGATCTCGCTCAGCGGTCTGGCCTCCGGCCTGGACACCGACTCGATGGTCACGCAGCTGCTGGCCTCCGAGTCGACCGGGCGTACCCGCCTGGCGCAGAAGCAGGTCCAGGCCGAGCAGCGGATCTCGACCCTCTCCGCGATTCAGACGAAGCTCGCGACCCTCAAGACGGCCACGGCCGCGATGCGGTCGGTCGCGAACTGGATCCCCACCCAGACCGTCGAGAGCAGCGACACCTCGACGGCGACGGCCACCCGCACCGGCGGGGCCGGCGCCGGGTCCTACACGATCGACGTCAAGTCGCTTGCGTCCTCGTCGCAGAAGTCCTTCACGTTCAATTCGCCGTCCGCCGACGGCACGCTGACCTTCGGCACCACCTCGGTCAACATCAACGCTGGCGCCAGCATCGACGACGCCGTCACGGCGATCAACCAGGCCGGCGGCGACGTGATCGCCGTCAACGCCCAGGGCAAGCTCGTCGTCTCGTCGGCCAAGACCGGCGCCGCCAGCACATTTGCCGCCAGCGGTGACGGCCTCACGCTGGACTCCGAGCGCATCGGCAAGGACGCGACGTTCACGGTCGACGGCGGCTCCCTGCAGTCGTCGCCCACGAACGCCGTCACCGGCGCCCTCCCGGGTGTCGACCTCAACCTCAAGAAACTCGGGTCCGCCGGGATCACCGTCGGGGCCCCCGGCCCGGACACCGATGCGCTCACCACGAAGGTGAAGGCGTTCGTCGACGCCTACAACGCCGTGCTGGACTCGGCTCGCTCCGCGGTCAACGAGCAGCCGGTCAAGGGCGCGAACAACACCATCGACCTGAAGAAGGGCACGCTCTTCGCGGACCAGGGCCTGGTCCGGATGGTCAACTCGTTGCGCGGAGGAATCGGGAGCGATGTGCCCGGGCTCTCGGGCGCGCTCAAGTCCCTCTCCGACCTCGGCATCTCGACCGGCGCCTCCACGGGCTCGGCGACGCTCTCGGCCGATGCGGTCGCCGGCAAGCTCTCCTTCGACGAGACCAAGTTCAAGGCCGCGCTCACCTCGAACCCGTCGAAGGTGCGCGAATTCCTCGGCGCAACGACGGGCACGAACGGCTTCGCGCAGCAGTTCGAGTCGATCCTCGGCCCGCTGACGGCGACCGGCAGCGGTATCGCCGATCGCATCGAGCAGCAGAACAATTCGCTGTCGACCCTGAAGAAGTCGCTCACGAAGTTCGACGATCGTCTCGCCACCCGTGAGACGCAGCTGCGCAAGCAGTTCTCCGCGATGGAGTCGGCCCTGGCCGCGGCGCAGGCCCGCGGCAGCGACCTCTCCGCGCAGCTCTCCCGACTCGGCTAGACGGGCCTACGGCGCCTCGTGCGCCGGGTTGCGTGCCGCGTTCTCGTCGTGGATCGCCCGATCGGCCCCAGCCGTTGGGCCGAATCCGCCTCGCCCTCGGCCTTCACCGCTGCGGACATTGGTAGTACCAGTACTCAAGTGATCCTGTCCCTGTGCGATAGCTAGGGAGACGATGTACCGGAGTGCTACCCCCAACGCCTATCGCGAGTCTGCCGTCATGACGGCCTCGCCCGTCCAGCTCGTGGTCATGCTCTACGACGGCGCGAACCGCTTCCTCCAGCGCGCCCTGATCCTTCACGGGCAGGACTCGAAGATCGAGGCCGGCGTCGCCATCGGGCGTGCGCAGGCGATCGTGGAGGAGCTCCTCGCGACCATCGACATCGAGCGCGGCGGCGACATTGCTCCGCAGCTCCAGGGCATCTACGTCTTCTGCCTCTCGCAGATGGCCACCGCCCATCTCAAGCAGGATCCCGCGCCGCTCCACGAGGTCATGCGCCTCCTGGGTGAGCTGCGCGATTCGTGGCAGCAGATCGCTGCCCAGCAGAACTAGCGTCTCCCTCGTGCAGGTCGTCGACCACCTCACGCCCTACCGGCGGCTCGTGGAACTCGCGGAGACCGAGTGCGCGCTGCTCCAGGCCGGGCATCTCGACGAGGTCGAGGTGCTGCAGTTCGAGTGGGCCGACCTCATGGGCACCCTTCCGGCGGTGCCACCGCGCGACGCCGGGGACCTCCTCCGCCGCGCCGTCGCGCTGTCTGCGCAGGCCCAACAGGACTACCGGTCGGTGATGGCCGACCTCCAGCGCGAGATGGGCGAGGCGGGACGCACCCGCGCCGTCGGCCGCGCCTACGGCGGTGGCTCCTACGGCGGCTCCGCCTACGCGGCTCCCGGAGCCGCGGGCCGCATCGATACCGCCGCCTGAGGCGCCGTCGTCCGCCGGCGCGTAGCGCCAGCGCGTCGCAGTACGCCGCTTCACCAGCGCAGCGCTCTTCGCGACAAGCCGCACGTTCATCTGGCCGGTCCAGATGAATTTGCAAG
>JAURVW010000455.1 GCA_030655275.1 Solirubrobacteraceae bacterium | reverse complement strand
GGCGTCGCCGCGAACGGTCCAGGGCATCTGCACCAGCGGCAACCCGATCGCGCGCGGCATCTGCGAAGCGCGCGAGTGCACGCGGGCCGAGCACGCGAACGAGACCGTCTGCCAGCGCATCAAGGCCGCCGACGACCGGCGTCGCGAGCAGTGACGGCGCTCTCGTCCGCGCACCTGTCCGCGCACCTGCCGGCGCCCCCATGCCCCCAAGAAAGACCGCGATGAACCCCACTCCCCACGCCACGATCGGCGGTCTCTCGCCCGATGCGTTCTCGAGCCTGTTCCAGTCGATCAACGGCCTGCGCAACCGGCGTGCGCTGCTCGCGATGCTCGGCTGCATGGTGGTCGGCGTGCTGGTGGCGGCGCTGTTCTCGCTGCTCGCCAGCCGGCTCGGCTTCGTCATGGCCTTCGTCGGCGGCCTGGCGATGTTCATCGCCGGCGCGACCGGCATCAACGCGGCCGGCGTGCTGCTGATGGACCAGGCGCGCGGCGTGCCGCCGCGGCTGCTCGTCGATGCGGTCGTCTACGGCCTGCTCTGCATCCCGAAGTTCCTGCTGCTGTGCCTGGCGCTGCTCGCGGTCGCGCTCGGCGTGTTCATCGCGCTCGCGCTGGTCTACGTCGTCTGCAAGATTCCGGGGCTCGGGCCGATCCTGTTCGTGCTTGTGTTCCCGCTCTCGGTCGTGATCGCCGGGCTGACGATGTCGGCCCTCTTCCTCTGCATGTTCCTCGCGCTGCCGGCGATCTGGGAAGGCGCGCCGATCTCGCGCGCGATCGCACAGGCGCTCGCGATCGCGCGCACCCGCCTGGTCGAGTCCATCCTGCTGCTCGCGGTGGTCGGCCTGCTCGCCGGCGTGGTCGGGCTGATCGTGTTCAGCGTGCTGTTCAGCGGGCTGGTGCCGGCGATCGGCCTGGCCGCTTCGGTGTTCGGCGGCGAAGGCCTGGGCGCGGCCTTCGGCGCGATGCGTTACGGCGGCGAGATGGCCGCAAACGACAGCGCCGGCAGCTACGGCGTTGCCGCCGGCATCGGCGGCGGGTTGCTGTGGGCGCTGGCCGGGTCGCTGGTCTCGCTGGTCTACCTGCTC
>JAURVW010000454.1 GCA_030655275.1 Solirubrobacteraceae bacterium | reverse complement strand
AAGCAGGTATACGGGAACGAGTTGAAGACGCCGCCGAGGAAGGTCGCCAGGCCGTCGGCGCGGATCGCGCGCGCGATGTCGTCGCGCTTGATGCGCTTGCCGACGATCTCGCCGGTGGCGTAAACGTCGCCGGTGGTCTCGACCATCGTGATCAGCATGACGACGATCATCGAGATGATCGCGGTGATGCTGAAGGTCGGCACGCCGAAGAAGAACGGCATCGTCACGCCGACCATCGGCGCGGTCGCGACCTCGCCGAAGTGCGCGTCGCCGAGCGCCCACGCGACGAGCGTGCCGATCACCAGCCCGATCAGCACCGCGACCGTGGCCATGAAGCCGTGGAAGATGCGCTGGATCGCGACGATGAGGGCCAGCGTGCCGAACGCATACGCCATGTTCTTGAACAGCACCACGTCCTGGATCGCGTTCGGGCCCTTGCCCATCACGATGTCGTTGGCAGCGACCGGCAGCAGCGCGATGCCGATGATCAGGATCACCGACCCGGTCACGACCGGCGGGAAGAAGCGCACCAGGCGCGCGAAGTAAGGCGCGGCGAAGAAGGTGAAGAGCCCGGCGACCAGCACCGAGCCGTAGATCGACAAGAGCCCCGCGGTGCCGCCGCCGGCGGCGAGGCCGATCGCGATCATCGGGCTGACCGCCGTGAATGTGACGCCCTGCAGCAGCGGCAGCCGCACGCCGACCTTCCAGAAGCCGACCGACTGGATCAGCGAGGCGATGCCGCAGGTGAACAGGTCGGCATTGATCAGGTGGATCAGCTGCTCGTTCGAGAGCCCGAGCGCGCCGGCGATGATGATCGGCACGAGCACCGCGCCGGCGTAGAACGCGAGCACGTGCTGGAAGCCGTAGGCCGCGAGTTGCGGGATCGGCAGCACCTCGTCGACGGGGTGACCCTGGGCGTGCGAGCGAGCGCCCGCTCGGGGCGATGCGCCGGGGAGCGCGGGAGCGACAGCGGTGTTCATCGGTGAGACCTCTTGTGGTGATGGGTTAGAACGAGGGAAATCGAAACCGCTCACCACGCGAGGCACCGCGCCCTCAGGCGGCGCGTTCGACGACCGAAGGCCGGCGCCGTGGCAAGGTGGGCGTGACGCTGTCGCGCGCGACTTCGCGCACGAGGCTGCGGAACCAGCGCATCGCGACCGAGGCGTGCGTCAGGTCGTGCCAGAGCTGGTAGTAGGTGAGCGCGGGAAACGGCGCCGGGCAAGGCACGATCGCGACCGGCAGCGAGCCGATGTAGCGCTGGCAGAACTGGCGCCCGGTCGTCAGCACCATCCGGCTCTGCGAGACCATCAGCGGGATCAGGCTGAAGTGCGCGCTGCGGACCGCGAGCGAGCGCTTCAGGCCCATCGATTCGAGGTGGTCCTCGATGACGCCCTGCGCGCCGGGGTGGAACGGCGCGGGCGCGATGTGGCTGCAGCTCAGGTACTTGTCGACCGTCCACTCGCCCGCGGCGTCGAGCCGCAGGGCCTGGTGGCTCTTCGCGACCAGGCAGACGATCTCG
>JAURVW010000452.1 GCA_030655275.1 Solirubrobacteraceae bacterium | reverse complement strand
CCCTCACGGATCACGGCGGGCTGGTCGAAGGAGGTCTGCACGATCAGGCGACCACCGGAACCGATGAACGGGACGAGGGTGCCGTCCGGATCGAACGTGCCCTTGGTGAAGGCGGCCTTGGCGGTGCCGGAGCCGATCTTCGACTTCGGAGCGGACTGATCACAGGTGTACGCGGCCGGCGGCGTCACCGTCTCGTTGCACTCCGGGAAGTCCTGGTAGTTGAGCTTGATGCCCTTCGGCAGCGTGATCTTCGCGTACGTGATCGTGTCGAGGTTGGTCTTCGTGGCATCGGCGAGCACGGTGCCGGTGGCGACCGAGATCTTCGTGACGACGGGCTTGCTCTTCGTGCCGGCCTTCACGCCGGACGTCTTTCCACCGATCGAGACGTCGAGCGTCTGCGTCGGGGCAGCGAACGCGCTCGGCGCCAGGGCAAGGGTTGCTGCGGCAGCAGCGGAGATCAGGGCGATCTTCTTCATGAGTCCTCCGTGGGTGTCCCAGGCGATTGCAGCGCTGTGGCGCGCAACCGTCCGTCGGTGACTTGTATCACAGTGATTGGAGACCCAGCCGCACTGCGGGAGTTGCGGTCGGGCTGGTGCGTTTCGCGGTGCTGGGCGCGTTCGCACTCTGAGGGTCGCGCCTCCGCGCCACACGCCGATCGGTCCGAGCGCAGCCGGGTCCCTCGCGCACGCGAGCCGGTGCTAGCTTGCGCCGGTGCGCCCCGCCACCGACACGATCCACGCCCCGCCGTTTCCCCGGTCGCTGCCCTGGATCAACACCGAGGCCCTGCGGATCGACAAGCAGCTCGGTCGGCCGCTCGTGGTCGCGTTCTGGGACGCACGGCGCGCCGTGAGCCTGCGCCCCCTGATGGAACTCGAGCGCTGGCACCGTGACTACGCACCCCGTGGAGCGCGCGTGATCGCCGTGCACGTCGACGGCGACGCCTCCGGCATCGACGAGGACGGCGTCCGCGCCGCAGCCGCGCGCCTCGACCTCACGATGCCGATCGTGCTCGACACCGACCTGCTCATCGCCGACGGCTACGGCCTGCGCGGCGTGCCCTCCCGCTACATCTTCGACCAGGGACTCCGTCTGGCCGACGCGCACTTCGGCCTCGGCGGGCTCGCCGACGGCGAGGCGCTGCTGCGGGCGCTCGTCGAGCATGGCGAGCGCAGTCTCGAGGCCCGGCGGGCCGAGGGCGAGGCCGCCGCGACCGTGCAGGCGGCCGTCCCCGCCTCCGAGCCGGAGGTCGACGAGGGCTGCGACCAGGGCGCTGCGGTGCCCGCCGCCAAGCAGCCACGTCTCCTCGTGCACGCGCCCGCGCGCGAGGAGCTTCCCGAACCGCTCGGCGACCCTGCTCCCTACGTCGCACCCGAGCCCGGCGAACTGCTGCCCGGAAACTTCCGCGGCGACTATGCCGCCGGGGGCGTCTGGCTGCAGCTGCGGGGCACCGGGACCGTCGCGGTCGACGGGCGCGCCGAACCGCTCGAGGTCGACGGCGACGGGACCTACCTGGCGCTCGAGTCCGGGCTCCACACGCCGGGAGTCCTGAGACTCGAGCCGTCGGATGGCGTCGTCTGCGAGGCCATTCAACTCGAACCCGGCGTGTCGGCGATCGACTGACCGAGCCCGCCCGGGTTCAACCCATGAGCGTCAGGCGGTGAGTTCGCCCGCCGGCGGTGGACCGCCCGCGTTGTTCATGCGCCCGTTGACGAGCTCCTCCGCCAGGAACCCGTCGAGGATCCGCTCGACGCGCGGGGGTTTGCCGGGTTCGACGATCACGCCGGTGCCGGGCCAGTAGGCGCCGTCGGAGCCGAGCGAGCGTTGGAAGCGCGGCTCGTAGACCCAGTTGCCCGTGTTGTGCAGCTTGGTGCCGACGCGCGTGAGCCACGCATCGACGTCGTCGTTGGGGAGTGGCCCCGGCCGGTGGCAGTGCCCGAAGATGAGGTGGTCGGCGCCGAGGTTGAGCCGCGCATCGACCTCGTCGATCGCGTGCATCGCGCTGGCGATCATGGCCTGCCCCGACAGCTCGGCCGAGAGCGGACCGATCCCGGTGGCGTTGAGGGCCGCGACACCGGCGCGCAGGCCGATGCCGAAGGCCCTGGCCTGGGGGCTGCGACTCTTGAGTCGCTCGTAGGCACGGGCGCCCGTGGTGGCGCGGCGCGTCGAGTTCGCGACGGAGAGACGCTCCACGCTGGCGCCGATGAAGGCGTACCAGGGCGCGAGGACCCGCTCGTAGTCGGCGGGTTTGGCGGCCAACGGCACCATCTCGCCGGAGAGGCGCTGCAGCGCACCGGCCCCGAGGCGCTCGACGGTCGGCAGCAATGCGTGGACGTCGAGGTAGTGCCCGTGCGTGGCATAGACGCCGTCCTCGACCCAGAGGCCCGGATACCGGAACTCGATCTTCGTCCCGAGCGCCTGCTCCACTGCGCTCGCCGCCTCGGAGGCGTCGTACGCGGAGATCGAATCGTCGAGGCCGAGCACCGACGGGTCGTCGGAGGAGGCGCGGTGCGCGTTCCAACGTTCCAGGAACGACCAGTCGTGGTTGCCGGGCACGAGCACCACCTCGGTGCCCTTCTTCAGTGCCTCACCGAGGTCGGCGAGGATCGGCAGGCCTTCGCGCAGCGCGTCGCGCTGCGGGCAGTGACGGAACTCGAGGATGTCGCCGAGCAGGATGAGTCGGTCGACCTCGGCGAGGCGTTCCTTGAGCACCGCACGCGGCTTGGCCGCCCGCAGGACGTCCGTGTTGAGCCGACCCCCGAGGTGGAGGTCGGAGATCAGGAGGGTCGTCGGCACCGAAGAGCGGCCGGCTAGGCGCCCGCGGCTGCGGCCATGCCCTGCCGGATCTCCTTGGGCAGCATGAACCGCACGTCCTCGCGAAGGACCTCGAAGTCCTCGGGCTCGGGTGCACCGCGCTCACGCAGGAAGGCGACGAGCCGTTCGACGAGCTCCTCGGGCGCCGAGGCTCCGGAGGTGATGCCGATCGTCGTCACGCCCTCGAGCCATGACTCCTGGACCTCGGACTCGTTGTCGATCAGGTACGACGCCGAGCCGTTCTCCTTCGCCACATCGACGAGACGCTTGGAGTTCGACGAGTTCTGCGAGCCGAGCACGAGCACGAGATCGCACAGCGGCGCGAGCTCCTTGACGGCGGCCTGGCGGTTCGTCGTGGCGTAACAGATGTCGTCCGTGCGCGGACCGGTGATGGTGGGAAAGCGCTCGCGCAGCCGGGCGATGATGTCGCGGGTCTCGGTGACCGCGAGGGTGGTCTGGGAGAGGTACGCGAGCTTCGCGCCCTCGGGAAAGTCGAGCTCGTCGACATCGGCCTCGGTCTCGACGAGGACCATGTTCTCGGGAGCCTCCCCCATCGTGCCCTCGACCTCCTCGTGGCCGCCGTGCCCGATGAAGACGATCGTGTAGTCGTCCTTCGCGAACTTGATGGCCTCGCGGTGCACCTTCGTGACGAGCGGGCACGTGGCGTCGATCGTCTTGAGGCCGCGCTCCTGCGCGTCGGCGTGCACGGCCGGCGAGACGCCGTGGGCGGAGAAGACGGTGATGGCACCGGCCGGGATCTCGTCGACGAGCTCGTCGACGAAGATCGCCCCACGGTCGCGGAGGGTCTCGACGACGTGCTTGTTGTGGACGATCTCCTTGCGGACGTAGACCGGAGCGCCGTGGAGGTCGAGCGCGCGTTCGACGGTCTCGACGGCGCGATTCACGCCGGCGCAGTAGCCGCGAGGACAGGCGAGCAGGATTTTCTCGATGGCCATCTCCACTCAGTGTAGGCGGGTTTCACCCCGCGCGGGCCGCAGCGGCGCACACAGGCGCGCACCCATACCGCCCCCCTCCGCGGGGGGCTCGGCTACCAGCGGCGCAGGAGCTGCACGACCGTCTCACCGACGGCGTCGAGGCTGGCCTCGCTCACGTGGTCCATGTCGTCCTGGAGCGTGTCGCGCTGGGGGTAGTCGAAGTCGATGAGATCGATCGACGGGATGCCCCGCCGGACGAACGGGATGTGGTCGTCGATGATCGTCGGCCCCTTCGCGCTCGGAAACACCTTGGCGGCCCCGACCTTCGCCGCGGCCGTGCGGAGCCGGCCCCACATCGCGCGGTCGGAGTTGCCCTCACGCGGGATCGAGAGCCCGCGGCGCTCGGCGATGTAGTCGAGCAGAATCATGGCCTGGGCCTTCGGGTTGCGTGCGGCCTCGACCTTCGACCCGCGCAGCGCGACCTTCTCGAAGTCCTCGGGTGCGGTCCCGGCCGGCTCCTCCTCGCCGTCGAAGAGGACGAAGCGCAGGGGCGGTGCGTTCTTCCCGCGGTCGACGCCCTTCAGCGATCGGGCCAGTTCGACGACCGCGGCCGTGCCCGCGGCGCCGTCGTTGGCACCCACGTGGCCGGGGATCGAGGCCTCCGTGTCGTAGTGGGCGCCGATCACGAGCGGAGCACCCTTGCCGGGCAACGTGCCGACGATGTTGCGGAGCCCGCCGGGGACCGGCTCGAACGTGCCGTTCGGCAGCTTCTGGACGAGCTCGTCCCCGAGCCGCCGCGAGGCGTCGGATCCGGCCGGTCGCGAGCCGTAGACCTCGACCTGTCGGCGCAGCAGGGCGAAGGCTCGCCCCCCGTCGAAGCCCCGGGCCTTGGCCTTCCCCGTGAGCGCGGTGCCGTTCGAGAACGTGGGTTCCTTCGCGAGCCCGGGGACGGGACGACCGAAGGCGACCCAGGCCAGCAACGCGGCGCCCATGAGGACCGTGACGAGGAGGGTGACCGACAGCGTGCGGACGCCCGTGGTCCAGGTGTCGTCGTCCGTCCCGTTGCCGCCGTCGCGCATCGCTGCAGCGTCGCACAAGGGCCGTCGCTGCGTGGCGACAGGAGGCGTGCCGACGAGGCCCGGAGGTGCCCGGTCCACCGCAACCCGGTGCTGTGACCGCGCCTGTGTGACCGACCGTGCGACCCACGCGTGCGCCGCGGGTTAGGATCGCCTCGTGGCGCAGCAACACCTGGACCAGCTCAGCGCGACCGACGCCGGTTTCCTCCATCAGGAGGACGATGCGGCCCTGATGCACATCGGCGCGATCGCCATCTGCGAGGGCCCGCCGCCGGAGCTCGCCGACGTGCTCGACTCCGTCCGCATGCGGATCCATCTGGTCCCCCGGTACCGCCAGCGTCTGCACTACCCGCCGCGCGAGGCGGGTCGCCCGTACTGGATCGACGACGAGTCCTTCGACATCGAGGACCACATCCGCCACACCGCGCTGCCGTCGCCCGGCAACGAGGAAGAGCTCATGAAGCTCGCGGCCCGGATCTTCTCCCAGCGCCTGGACCGCGGTCGCCCGCTCTGGGAGCTGTGGATCGTCGAGGGTCTCGAGGAAGGTCGCTTCGCGCTCATCTCCAAGACGCATCACGCGCTGATCGACGGCGTCTCCGGCGTCGACCTCGCGACGGTCCTCTGCACGCTCGGGCCCGAGATGCCCGAGGAGCCGGACCTCAAGCCGTGGAGCCCCAAGCCCCAGCCGGGTGCCGGAGAGCTGTTCGGTCGGTCCGCGCAGAACACGGCCAAGGAGATCATCGGGGCCGCGACCGGCGCACTGCGCGCCGTCTCGCAGCCGGAGAAGGCCGCCCGCACGGCGCGCGACGTGGCCCGTGGCTTCGGCTCGCTCGCGTGGGCCTCGCTCGCGCCCGCCCCCTCCTCCCCCCTCAACCAGCTCGCCGGTCCGCACCGCCGCTACCGCGGCGTGCGCACCACCCTGGAAGACCTACGCCTGGTGAAGAACACCTTCGGCGGTTCCATCAACGACGTCGTCGTCACGATCGTCACCGGCGCGCTGCGCAAGTGGCTCGTGTCGCGCGGCGTGCGGACCGAGGGACTCGAGCTGCGGGCCCTCGTCCCGGTCTCGGTGCGAGCCGACGCCGAGCGCGGTGAGTTCGGAAACAAGCTCGCGGTGATGCAGGGCCCGCTGCCGGTGTACGTCGACGATGCGCTCGATCGCTACCTGATCGTGCGCCAGGCGATGGACGACCTCAAGGCGTCCGGCCAGGCACTCGGCGCCGGCGTGCTCGCCAGCGTGCAGAACCTCGCGCCGCCGACCCTGCTCGCGCAGGCGTCCCGGCTCCAGTTCTCGACGCACTTCTTCAACCTGCTGGTGACGAACGTGCCCGGGCCACAGCTGCCGCTCTACATGGTCGGCCGCAAGCTGCTCGACATCTTCCCGATCGCCTTCCTGCCGAACGGCCATGGTCTCTCGGTTGCGGTGTTCTCGTACGACGGCGGCCTCGACTTCGGCCTCCTCGCCGACTTCGACACGATTCCCGACATCGACGTGATCAGCGACGGCATCACGTCGTCGCTCGCCGAACTCGTGCGCCTCGCGCACGAGCATCAGGGCACGTCCACCGAGGGCTAGGGCGGGCGCAGGGATGGGGCGCACGATCCAGACCGCGTTCGGTCAGTCGTTCGAACTGGAGCGTCACCTGCCGAGCATCGGTTGGAAGCCGAAGTTCCGCGGCCGCGACGGGTCCGGATTCGATCTCGTCCCCGACATCGGGGGCGACGACTTCGGGATCTTCGCCATCTTCGGGCTCATCATCCTGGCCGTCGTGCTGGTCCTGGTGATCTTCCCGTTGCTGTTGTTCGTTGCCGAGGTCGCGCTGCTGGTGGCGCTGATCATCCCGGTGATCGTGCTCGCGCTCGTCCTCGGCATCAAGCAGCACACCGTGCTGCTGCGCCGCTCGGACGGCGTGGTGGTCGACCAGCGCTCAGTGCACGGCGTGGTCGGCACGCTCCGCGCTGGCCGTGCGCTCAGGGCAGAGGCGCACGCAGGCGCGTACCGCTAGTCCGTCGACGACGCTGAGCGAGCCATCGTGGATGAGATTCGGCTCGGGCGCGAGTGGTTCAGGCCGCCGGGCCGGGCCGCTCGCGTCCGAGCCGAAGATCGCCGCGAGGGCCGCTCAGTACCCGAGCGCGAACTTCGCGTCTTCGGACATGCGGTCCGGCGTCCACGGCGGGGTGAAGACGAGGGACGACTCGACGGTCTCGACACCGTCGAGTTCCTTGGAGAACTCCTCGATCTGCTCGGAGACCTGGGGACCGATCGGGCAGCCCGGTGAGGTGAGGCTGAACGTGACGTGCACGTGGCTGCCCTCCACCTCGATGCCGTAGATCAGACCGAGTTCGACGAAGTCGAGCCCGAGTTCGGGGTCGATCACGTTGGTGAGCGCTTCTTCGACTTCGTCCACGGTGGCCATGGGTCCCAGGGTACTCGTTCGCGGCGCTCACGACGGCTGCGGTCGCGTCGAGGGGCTAGCGTGGAGGGTGGGAACGCGCCACCGGTGCGCGCCCCGTGGAGACGCTCGAACGGATCGCCGTGATGGACATCAAGAAGCTGACGAAACAGGCCAACAAGATCATCGCGAAGCGCGGCGGGACCGAGTCGCTCAAGGGCGACGCCCAAGAGCTGGCGGGCATCTTGAAATCGAAGGGCTCGGCCTCGGACAAGGCCAAGAAGGCCGCGGCGGCGCTCAAGACACCCGGGAAGCGCTGAGGGCGCCCCGGGCGGCGACTAGTTGTCGCTGCCGATGCGATCCCAGACGTAGAGCTCGAGGGACTCGTTGACGAGTTCCTCGGCACGGCTACGGCTGAGGGCGGGGAGCACGGTGGTGAGGGCCTGCTCCTCGGAGATGCCCGATTCGAAGTCCTCCTCGCCACGGAAGCCGGCGGCGAGCTTGAGGGCCTCACGGCGGTTCTCGCCCAGCGTCGGGAAGACACGCAGGAGGAAGTCGCGGCTGGGGATCGGCTGACCGATCTCGAGCGATGCGTGCCAGGCGGCGAGCATGGAGAGGTCGGCGTCGTCGAGGTCCTGCACGGCGCGCGCGTAATGCGCGGCGAGCTGCTCCTCCGGGATGTCGTCGACCCAGGCGCGGATGAGTTCGCCGAGGAGCTGGCGGCGCGCCTCACGGCCCACGGACTCGATGATCACGCGGATCGCGTCGTGGGGTTCGATGAAGCAGAGAGGCATGAGAGCAGGCGGTCCAGAGTCCGAGCGACTCCATACACGGTAGGTGTCGGGTCGGACGGATCGATGGAGGAAGAGGGCGGGGTTTGTCGAAGTTCCGGAGGTTGCAGGGGTTCACTCGCCGGGCGGGCTGAGGAAGGTCACGGTTCTTCGGTGACGACGTCGATCCCGGACCCGTCGGAGCCACCTCCGACGATCACTTCGGTCTCGGGCGCAGCGGCCGCGCTGGACCCTCCAGTGCCGCTCCCCGTCGAGGATGAGGGGCCGCTCGGCGTACTCGGGGCCGAGGCGGCCTGCGCCGGGTTCACCGACCGAGGCGCGGACGCCCTGGTGCTGCTGTCGAACTCGGAGACGCCGCCGGCGAACTCGTTGGCGTTCGCGGCCTTGCGCGCCTTCGCCGCGGCGGCACGGCGGCGGCGCTCCACGACCTTGCGACGGGCGACGGCGGCGACGGCCCGCTGC
>JAURVW010000448.1 GCA_030655275.1 Solirubrobacteraceae bacterium | reverse complement strand
ACGCTGACGGCCATCTGCGACGTGCTCGACTGCACACCGGGCGACCTCCTCGAAGTCGACCCGCCGAGCTGAGTCAGCGCGGCGGGCGTGAGCGGCCATTTTGTGGGGTTGCAGGTGGTGAGATTGGCCGTTCACCCCGGCCGGGCTACGCCCGGCTGTCGACCTTCTTCAGGCCCTTCGAGACGCTGTTCTTGATGCCGGCCGCGACGACGGCGCCGATCAGCGGCGCCTTGCCCTCGAAGGAGATCTCCCAGCGAAGGTGGCTGCCACCGCCCGGCAGCGACGTGAAGGTCTGCACGCCGCGGTGGTTCTTGATCGGGCTGCCCTTCGTGACCGTGTAGACGATGCGCTCGTTCTCGACGGCCTCCGTGACGGTCTCCACGAACGGGCCGATCTTGCCCCCGATCGCCAGGCGCCGCGAGGAGCCGACGCCGTTGCGCGAGCCCGTGCCGTCGGTGAGGCGGGTGACCTTCATCGGCGCCAGCACGAGGCCGAGGTTCTCGTGCTCGGACAGGAACGCATAGATCCGCTCCACCGGGAGCGTGAAGTCTTGGTCGAACACGAGGTGCTGCATGAGCGGACCCTACCCTGGGGTGGAACGCTCGCGTACCACGGTGCCCCATGCGGCTCGCCCCGACCGCCGGAGGGAGCCGGAACGGGACGAATGCCAAGCTGCGGCTCGCCGTCGGTCGTGCGGAGTCGGACGCCGAGAGGAGTACCGTCGGCGACGTGGGTCTCCTGTCTCTCGTGCTCCTGCCCGCCCGGGCGACCGTGGCCGCCGCCGAGCTGGTGCTCGTCGCGCGCGACCTCGCCGCCGCCGACGGGCCGATCCGCCGCGCGGATGGCCTCGGTCCGCGCGTGGAGGAGATCATCGAGCCGGGCGGCGCGCTCGACAAGCTCGCGCTCCTGGGTGACCCGAACGGTCCGCTCTCCCGCCTCGAGCAGCTCGCCGAACTCACCGGCGCCGACCGGCCACTCGGCCGCGTGCTCTCCGACGGCGGACCGCTCGACCGACTCCTCTCCGACGGCGGCGCGCTCGCGGTCGGCGGCCCACTCGACAAGCTCCTCTCCGAGGGCGGCGCCGTCGAACGGCTCGTCGGTGACGACGGCGTGCTCGACCGCCTCCTGATCGACAGCGGCCCGCTCGATCGCCTCCTCGCCCCGGGCGGCCCCTTCGACCGCCTCACGCTCGAGGGCGCGACCCTCGATCGCATCCTGGAGGAGGACGGCGTCCTCGACCGCCTCTTCGCCGAGGGCGGCCTCGCCGAGCGCATCGTCGAGCCCGGCGGCACCGTCGAGCTGCTGCTCACCCCGGGCAGCGCGCTCAACCAGCTCGTGCAGGAGGAGGGTGGCCTCGTGCGGCTCCTGCGCGACGGCGGCAGCCTCGAACGCCTCCTCGCCGACGACGGCCCGCTCTCCCAGCTCGCCGACCTCTCCGACGCGCTCAAGAACCTCGAGGAGCTGTCGCTCGCGCTCAAGAGCCTCGACGACCTCTCCGTCGCCGTCTCCCGCATCGCCGAGCTCGACACGACCCTCCGTCAGCTCGGCGGCCTCGAGGCGTCGCTCAGCAACCTGGGCAACGTCGGCACGTCGCTCGACGCGATCGCGGCCGTCGCCTCATCGCTCGAGGATCTCGCGGCCACCACGAAGGCGCTGCCGGAGCTCGCGATCTCCGTGAGCACGCTGCCGCAGCTGCCCGAGCGCGTGCAGGCCGTCGAGGCGCAGGTCGAGGGCATCAACGCCCTGCTGACCCGGCTCGCGCCGTCCCTCGAGACGATCGAGGGCACGGTGCAGGGCATGCGCGACGCGGCCGAGAACCTCAGCCGCGCCGTCGTGCCCATCTCCCGCATGGCGGGTCGCCTCCCAGGCGCCAAGAAGCGCATGGAAGGCGAATGAGGCCCTAGAGCCCGAAGCCGACCTTCGTGGCCGAGCTCTCGCCCTTGAGGTAGACGATCGTGTCGAGGCGGACCGAAACCGGGCCGTCCTCGGTGTCGAGGGCGAACCAGAGGTCGCTGCCGGTGAGCGCGTTTCGGAGGCCGGTGACGGCATCCTCTTCGACGCGGAGGCTGAGGGACTGGCCGGCGGCGAAGCCGATCGAGATGCGTTCCATCAGTGGTGGTCCTTTGCGGGTTCGGTGAGCTCGGTGAGCACGCCGGCCGTGCTCTTGGGGTGCAGGAAGGCGACACGCGAGCCGCGGATACCGGTCCGCGGGACCTCGTCGATCATGCGGATGCCGGACGCCTTGAGACGCGCGATCTCGGCCTCGATGTCCTCCACCTGGTAGGCGACGTGGTGCATGCCCGCGCCGTTCTTCGCGATGAACTTCGCGACGGTGGTCTCCGGGCCGAGGGGCGCGATGAGCTCGATGTGGTTCTCGCCGACGTCGAGGAGGACGGCTTCGACGCCCTGCTCCTCGACGGTCTCGCGGTGCACGAGCTCGATGCCGAACTGCTCGGCGTAGAGCGCGATGGAAGCGTCGATGTCCTCGACGGCGATGCCTACGTGGTCGATACGGGTGAACACGCGGGCCACTCTACGGGGTGGGCTCCACTTCCACCTTCGGGTCCGCCGGCGGGGCGCGCGGCTAGCCTGCGCCGGGTGTCCATCCTGGAAGCCCTTGCGCTCCTCGTCGCGGGCTTCGGGGCGGGGACGATCAACGCGATCGTCGGCTCCGGCACCCTGATCACCTTTCCGACGCTCCTCTTCCTCGGCTACCCGCCGCTCGTCGCGAACGTGTCGAACAACATCGGCCTCGTCGCGGGTGGGATCGGCAGCATCCGCGGCTACCGCGACGAGCTCGCGGGGCACGGTCCGACCATCCGGCGCCTGCTGCCGGCCTCCATCGTCGGCTCGGCGACGGGAGCGCTGCTGCTGCTCGTGCTGCCGGAGGACGCGTTCGTCGCGATCGTCCCGGTGCTGATCGCCCTCGCGCTCGTGCTCGTGGTGAGCGGGCCGTCGCTCAACCGACGGTTCGCTGCGGCGCACGCGCGCCGGGCAGTCGATGCGCGCGACGCCGCCCTGGCCGCCGACCCGACTGCGGAGCCGACCGACGCCGCCACCGTGGATCCGGCCTCGGCGCCGACCACGGCCGCCGCCCGCGCCGAGGGCATCGCGCCCGGGATCGTCGGCACGATCACCCTGGCGGGCGTGCTCCTCGCCGGCGTGTACGGCGGCTACTTCGGTGCCGCCCAGGGCGTACTGCTCATCGGCGTGATGAGCGTGCTCATGGCCGACCCGCTCCAGCGGATCAACGGCTTCAAGAACGTGCTGGGGACGGCCGTGAACGCCGTCGCCGCGATCATCTTCGTGATCGTTGCGACCGACAAGATCGACTGGGCCGTCGTGGGCGTCATCGCCGTCGGCGCGCTCGGCGGCGGCTACGCCGGCGCCCGCATCGGCCGCCAGCTCCCGCCGACCGCCCTGCGCGGACTGATCGTCGTCATCGGCACGATCGCGATCCTCAAGATCGTCTTCTTCGACTAGCCCCCGTCGCCCTCGAAATCTCAAACGGACCGTGGTCCACTGGGCCCTGAGCCCAGTGGACCACGGTCCGTTTCGTAATTCCGGCGTGTCGGGGGCGCCCGCCCGTCCGGGGCAGGGCCCGTGTCGAGGCCGGCGCGTGCCGCTCAGCCGAGCAGCGTCTCGACCAGGTCCCGGTAGGCCTCGGCCGCGAAGGCGAGGTCGCGCAGGTCGATGCGCTCGTCGGCCGCGTGCATCAGGGGGTAGGTCTGCGTGAGCGGCATGTGGCGGTGCGGGAAGAAGCCGTAGGCGGCGCAGTCCGGGAAGGTCGCCCGGAACCAGCGGGAGTCGGTGAAGCCCGGGAGGATCGTGGGGACGACGCCAGCCGCATCCGGGTCGTGCGCGGCGAGCCAGGCGTGGATCGCGTCGACGACCGGCCCGTGCAGCGGCGAGCCGTTGCCGATGATCGTCTCCGTGTATTCGATCTCCACGTCGAGGCCATCGAGCAGCGCTTCGATGCGCGCGTGCGCAGCGGTCTCGTCCATGCCGGGCGGAATGCGGCAGTCGACGCGCACCTCGGCCTTGGCCGGGATCACGTTGATCTTCGAGGAGGCCGACACCATCGTGGGCTCGGCGGTCACCCGGAGCATCGGCTCCACCAACGGCGCGAGCTCGGGGGCGCGCTCGCGCAGTGCGGCGACCGCCTCCTCCGGCGTGGTGCCCTCGGTGAGCAGGCCGAGGCCCTCCAGCAGGGCCCGCGGCGCGTCGGTGAGGTCGATGGGCAGCTCGGTCTCCTGCAGGCGCGTGAGCACCGGGATCATCTTGAGCAGCGCGTTGACGCCGACGCCGGGGGTGGAGGCATGCGCCGCGCGGCCGCGGGTACGCACGACGAACCGGCACACGCCCTTCTCACCGACGCCCACGCTGTAGAAGCGCTGCTCGCCCAGGTGGAGGGTGGCGCCGCCGCCTTCGTTGATGAGGATGTCGGTGCGGATCCGCTCGGGATGGTGCTCGCAGAGCCAGCGCGCGCCAAGCGTGCCGCCGACCTCCTCGTCGACGGCCACCACCACCCGCAGCAAGCCGGTCGCCGGACGCCAGCCGGCTTCGGCGAGCGAGCAGGCCGCGGCCACCTCGGCGGCGGTCTGGGACTTCATGTCGATCGCGCCGCGGCCCCAGAGCACGCCGTCGTCGTCGATGTCGCCGCTCCACGGGTCGCGCTGCCAGCTCGCGGCATCCGCGAGGACGGTGTCGACGTGGGAGAGGAGCGTGACGATCTGCCCCTCGACGGGCGCACCATCGGCCACACCGGCCGGACGCAGCTCGGCGATCAGGTTCGGGCGACCGGGGACGGCCTCGAGCAGTTCGACGGTGAAGCCGGCCGCCTCGAGCCGCGCGGCGATCGAACGCTGCGCGACCTCCTCCTCGCCCGGAGGGTTCACGGTGTTGAACCGGACCAACTCCTGGAGCAGGCTCGTCGCTTCGGCGGCGAGGCGAGCGTTGGCGGAATCGGGCTGCGGCTGGGACACGAGCTCGAAACGCTACCAACGCACCGAAACGCCCTGGACCGCCGCCCGGGGTCGCCCGGCGCGCGGCGCCGCGAGGTCCGTCAGCATGGGCGCCGTGAGCGCGGTCCTGTCTACGAGTGCGCTGCGCAAGCGCTACCGCGGCGCCCAGCGCAAGGGCCGCGGCGACGCACTCGGCGGGGTCGACCTCGAGATCCGCTCCGGCGAGATCCTGGGGCTCCTGGGGCCCAACGGGGCCGGCAAGTCGACCTTCGTGAAGATCGTCTGCGGGCTCGTCCGCCCGACGAGCGGCGTCGCGACGATCGGCGGGGAGCCCGTCGGTACCCGTGCCGCGCAGGCCAACCTCGGCTACCTCGCCGAGCTCTTCCGCTATTCGCCGTGGGCGACCGCCGACGGCCTCCTGCGCACCCACCAACGCCTCGCTGGCTCCGACGGCGGCGCCGGCGAACGGGCCGAGCTGCTCGACCTCGTCGGCCTCGGCGACGCGGCCGCGGTGAAGACGGGCTCGATGTCGAAGGGCATGCAGCAGCGCCTCGGGCTCGCCCAGGCGCTCATCGGCCGCCCGCCACTCGTCCTGCTCGACGAGCCGACCAGCGCCCTGGATCCCGTCGGTCGCGCGCTCGTGCGCGACGTGCTGCGGGCGATGCGCGACCGCGGCCAGGCCGTCCTGCTCTCCTCGCACCTGCTG
>JAURVW010000445.1 GCA_030655275.1 Solirubrobacteraceae bacterium | reverse complement strand
GGCGGCGCCGAGCGGGCGAGCCGTACGAGCGCATCGAGTTCCACGTGCTCGGAGACGGCGACCGCGAGCGCGTCGAGGGCGAGCTTCGCCGACGCCTCACGCTCGCTCGCGGGGATGAGGCCGAGGTGCCGCTCGGGCGTCGCGAGGCGGTCGGAGCGGCGGACCGCGCCGAGCACCGGCACGCCGAGCGGCTCGATCGCGTCGCGCAGGAGCGCCTCGTGATGCTCGGAGCCCACGCGGTTGAGGATCACACCGGCGATCTGCACCTCCGGGTCGAAACTGCGGAAGCCGTGGACGACGGCCGCGGCCGAGCGCGACATCGCCGTCGCGTCGACGACCAGCACGACGGGGCTGTCGGTGAGCTTGGCGACGTGGGCCGTGGAAGCGAGTTCGCCGCGTCCGGAGGCGCCGTCGAAGAGCCCCATCACGCCTTCGATCACGACGATGTCGGCGGTCCGGGCCGAGAGGACCGGGTCGGGGGCGGCGGCGCCGGTCGGCAGCGAGGCGGTCGCGGGCCGCACGGAGTTCGAGAGCAGGGGCGCGACCAGCTCGGGCCCCGCGATGAACGCGTCGAGGTTGCGGCCGGGGCGCCCGGAGGCGAGCGCATGGTAGCTCGGGTCGATGTAGTCGGGGCCCACCTTGCACGCCTGCACGACGTGGCCGGCGGCGCGCAGGGCGCCGATCAGCCCGCAGGCGATCGAGGTCTTTCCGGCTCCCGAGCTGGTACCGGCGATCACGAGGCGAGCGGTCACCAGCGGAGGGTATCGCCCCGCCGGTTCACGGCACGATCGCCGAGGGCGCCACGCGGACGCCATCGGCATTGAGCGTGCGACCGTTCACGTCGATCCACGAGGTCATGGACGGGTACTCGCCGGGGCGCGCGTGCTGCACCACCAGGTTGTCGCGCACGAGCCGGACGGGCTGTCCCGGCGTGTTCACGAACCGCACGCTGTGGACCACGTCGGGCACGAGGCTCACGCTGTACGGGCCGCCCTTGGGCCTGCTCGCGTAGGTCGCTCGTTCGATCTGCCCCGCCACCTTCTCGCTGACGGCTACCGAGGCGTTGGGGTCGGTCACGCGCGGAAGGTCCCCGGCACGCTCGGCCCTGCGGATGGCCGCGGCGCGATCCCGCTCCTGCTGCGGCGTCAGCGGATCCCAGACCTCCGTCGTGAGTCCTTCGCCGACGAGCAGGCCCGAGGTCGGCGTGCATTGCGGCGCTGGCATCTCGCCGCGGGTCGGCACCACGGCCAGGCAGAGCTGCGCGTCGTCGCGCTTGGCGTAGGCGGTGTCGTCCCCTCGTCGCTGATCGACCGGGATGAGGACGACCGCCGACCCGTTCGCGAGGGTGGTCAGCCGGCGCACCCAGCCGGTGCGCACGTCTCCGTCGGCCGGCCGGAACCCGCGCAGCGCCGCCGACGACGCGATCCCGCGATCGGCGTCGGTCTGCGGGCGCCGCAGCACGCCGAGCACGTCGAGCTGCTCCCTGGGCGGCGCGTCGTAGCTGGCGGCGGGGCGTCCGGTCACGTCGTTGCCGAGCACCGGCTGCCAGAGCCCACGAGCGGCATAGGCCCCGCCCGACAGCGCAAGGAAGGCGACCACGCTGTAGAGCCCGAACCGTCGATGGTGGCGTCCGCGGCGCGGAGGGCGTGCCCGGACCGGGGCGGAGGACGGGTCGGTGCGCCGAGCGGCGCCGAGCAGTTCGGCCTCGAGGCCGGGGAGCAGGCTCATGATGCGTTCCCTTCGAGTCGGAGCCGCAGACCGGCGAGGCCGCGGCTCACGCGCTTGCGCACCACGAGTTCCGAGCAGCGCAGTTCGGCGGCGATCTCCGCGTAGTCCTTCTCGTCGATGATCCGCGCGACGACGGCCTCGCGCTGGTCGGCGGGCAGGGCGGAGACGAGGTCGAGGACGACGGCGTCGTCGGCGAGGCGGTCGATCGCGGAGAGCTCCACGGGCCCCAGCAGGACCGGATCCATCTCCAGGCGCCGGCGCGCGCTGTCTTCGGCGTGGCCGCGTCGCTGCGTGTCGGCGAGCTTGTTGCGGGCGATCGTGAAGATCCAGGGCGCGAACGGGCCGCTCGGGCCGGTGTCGCGCCGAAGCGATTCCAGCGCGCCCGCGAAGGTCTCCGCCGTCAGGTCGGCGGCGAGGTCGGCGCGCCCGGTGCGCCGCACGAGCCAGGCGAGCACCGGCCGCTCATAGCGTCGGTACAGCGCCGCGAATGCCTCCGGCTGCGACCGGAGGGCGAGCAGCAGCTCCGCGTCGTCGAGATCGTCGAGGTCCATGGAGAGCATGTCGCGCGGGCCGTGCGGTTTGTGACCATCGCCCGCGGAACCCCCGAGCCTGACGCATCGCTACGGCGCGATGCGCGCCCGTCGCTGGCGGTGGCGTGCGTCCACGGCCTGCCGGGCGGCGAGCGACGCGATGCGCAGGTGGCGTGGCACCGGGGCCGGCGCGAGGTGGGGTACCAGCAGGAAGAGGAAGGTCATGGGGGTCATGACGCCCTGGCACGTCGAAACTCATCGGTCGACCCGCAAACGCTCCGAGCGGTCTCCGCCTGACCACGCCGGGCGGTCGCCGCCGGCCCGGCCTCGCGGCGACGAACGCTGACCACGTTGGCGCTCCACCGCCGGGGCGCGTACTTCTAGCGTCGGAGGTCGGAACACCCCGGTCGAAGGAGCAACATGGCGAAGAAGAGCAAGCGCAAGGGCAAGGGCGACTTCATCGCCCAGCTGCAGGCGACCGGCCTGCAGACCGAAGCGGGGCTCAAGACGCTCCGGCGCACGGTGAAGTCCGCGAGCAAGGACAAGCGCGTCCCCAAGAAGGTGCGCAAGCAACTCGCCTCCCTGCTGCCGACGATCGAAGATGCCCGCGACCGGGCCCGCCAGCAGGCGCGGGTCCGCAAGACGAAGCGCGCTCGCAAGGAACTGGGGGACGGGCTCTCGGCCAGGGCGGCGAAGGGATCCAAGGCGTTCGGGCGGTCGTCCGGACGGACCGCCTCCGGCGTGGCCAAGGGCGCCCGCAAGCGCGCCTCCCACTGAGTTCGCCGCGGCGCGGCGCGGTCGCTCAGGCCGCTTCGCGCCGCATCGGGATGTGTGGGATCCCGTCTTCGTCGTACGGATCGCCGCAGCGCACGAAGCCGAACCCCCCGTAGTACGCCTCGAGTTGGCTCTGCGCGCCGAGCACGACCGGCCGGCCGGCGAAGTGTTCGAGCCCGTGGCGGATCATCGCGCCGGCGAGCCCGCGGCCCCGAGCCGACGGCAGCGTGGCGATCCGACCGATGCGGCCGGTCACCACGCCGTCGACCGTCTCGGTCAACAGCCGCGCGGTCGAGACGACCACGCCATCCTCCTCGTGCCACAGCTGGATGGCCTCCGGCTCGGCGTCGCGACCGTCCATGTCGGTGTAGGCGCAGTCCTGCTCGACGACGAACACCTCGGCGCGCAGCCGCAGGATCGCGTAGAGCTGGCGCGGCGTGAGGTCGTCGAACCGGGCCGCGTGGAGCACGGGGCCCGCGTCGCTCACCATTCGATGCCCTGCTGGCCGCGGATCCCCTGCTCCATCTGGTGCTTGACGAGCGTGACCTCCGAGACCAGGTCGGCGGCGTCGATCAGCGCCTGCGGCGCATCACGGCCGGTGATCACGATGTGCTGGAAGCCCGGACGGTTCGCGAGCACGTCGACGACCTCGTCCACGTCGATCCAGCCCCATTTGAGCGGGTAGGTGAACTCGTCGAGCATGAGGAACTCGTAACGCTCCTCGGCGATGAAGCCCTTCACGGCCTCCCAGCCGGCGCGGGCGAGATCGGCGGACTCGGTGAGGTCCTTCGAGATCCACGACCAGCCGTCGCCCATCTTCATCCAGTCGATGCCGCCGAGCGCCTCGGCCGCGCGCTGCTCCCCGACCTTCCACTTGCCCGACTTCACGAACTGCACCACGCCGCAGCGATAGTCGCGGTTCCAGGAACGCAGCAGCATCCCGAAGCCGGCCGTCGACTTGCCCTTGCCGTTGCCGGTCACGACCACGAGCAGCGGCTTGTCGCGCGGCTTGCGGCGTTTGGGTTCGAGGGTGCCGACGTCGAACGGCGTGTGGGGCACGTCGACGCCGGGCCCGGAGTGCTTGGCGAGGGTGTCCGATTTGAACGCCCGCTCGATCGGCGCGTCCTCGGGGTCCTGGGACGACGAGGCGCCGCGCAGCGAGCAGCTCGCGACGTATCCCGGGGGGCGCTCAGCGGTCGGATCGGCCATGGATCCCAGGCTACCCACCGCCCTGCCCAGAGAGCAGGGTGAGGAGCCGGGGGTACCCCGTCGCCGCGCCGGCTCCGGCGATCCAAGGTGGGACCCATGCACTCCCGCCCCTCCTTGCGCCGCCTCGCGCCGGCCATCACCCTCACCGCCGCTCTGCTCGCCCCGGCGCCCGTCGTCGCGGCCCGCCACGTCGTCTACGACGTGGAGCTCGAGGGCTCCTACCGCTACGCGATCTCCACCGACCACCGGGAGAAGGGCTACCGCCGCCAGTCCGATGCCCAGGTCAGCGGCACCTTCCGCAGCACGGCGGCCCAGTTCTCGTTCGTCGACGGCGCCGTCGACGAGCGTCCAGGCGGCGGGCCCCTCACCGATCTGCGCGTCGACTACACCTCGACCGGGTCGCTCAGCGAGAAGACGACGAGTGAGTTCGGAGGCAATTCGACCCGCTCCTGCTCGATCTCCGAAGAGCCCGTGAGCGCCAACGGCTGGGTGCGCGACAGCCTCACCCAGTACTTCACGCCGGGCATGCCGACCGTCATGGAGGTGCGGATCGGGCAGGCGGTCCACGCGCCGTTCGTGGCGTCGGGTGACTGCCCCGAGGGCACCGGCATCGGCTTCGGGACACAGCGGGACAGCTTGGGGACGGGCCGCATGGACGCCCAGTTCGAGCTCCCCGTCGAGGCCGTCGGGCCGGGGAAGACGATCCAGCTCGTCAAGGGCCCGAAGTGGGAGGGCTGCCCGGGCGCCGACGGCCCGGAGGTCACCGCCTGCTCCTTCTCCTGGCAGGGCACCGTCACGTTCACGAAGGCCGTTGACGAAGAGCTCGGCGCCGACGGCCAGCCGGTCCCGTCGCCGACGCCCGTCGTGGTGCCGCCCGGTCCGTTCATCGGCGCGAAGCCCGCGCCTGCGCCTGTCCCGGTGCCCGTTCCCGGGCCGCCGTCGGACGCGACCACCTCGCCGAGCATCCCGAGCGAGCGCGTGACGGTCGACCGGGCCGCCGCCACCGTCTTCTTCGGTGCGCTCTGCCCGTCCGGCTGCACGGGCACCGCGACCGTCAGCGCCGGGGGCGGACGCCCCGTGACGGGCAAGCTCACCTTCAGCGTGAAGCCCTCGGCCACGGCGAAGACCGTCAAGCTCACCGTGCCGAAGCGGGTGCGCGCGGCGCTGCGCCGCGAGGGCCGCGGTCGCGTCGCCCTGTCACTGAAGGCGAGGTCCGGTGGCGGCGCGCTGAAGACGACCCTGCCGCTGAAGGTCGGTCGTTAGTCGGCGCCGGCTGGCTGCAGCGCCTCGGCGAGCTCGCGCCGCGACCGGATGCCGAGCTTTCCGTAGGACCGACCGAGGTGCATCTCGACGGTCTTGGGCGTGATCCACAGCGTCTGCGCGATGGCGCGGTTCGTGAGCCCCTCGACGGCGAGGTCGGCGACGCGTCGCTCCGCCGGCGTGAGGCCGGCCGCGCCGCCCGTGCGCTCGCGCTGCAGGCGCGATCCGCTCGCCTCGAGCTCGCTGCGCACGTGCCGAGCGAGGCGGCTCGACTCCGTCGCCCCGGCGAGGTCGAGGGCGTCTCGCAGTGGGACCCGGGCGTCGCGACGGTCGCCGCGTACCCGCAGTCGCGCGCCGAGGTCGTGCAGGGCCCACCCGAGCTCGAGTCGCAGCGGCGTGCCGGTGAGCGTCGCGACGGCGGCCTGCAGGGTCTCGATCGCCTCATCGCCCGCCTGGGCCGCGGCGCGGACGCGCAGCACCGATCCGGTCACGCCCGGCTGGTCGACGCGCTCGGCGGCCGCGAGGTCGAGATCCGACAGCGCGAGCGCCTCCTCGTGGCGATCCGTCCGGGCAAGGAGCTCGACGAGTCGCAGCCGGGCGCGGGTCGCATGGGGTCCGTCCCAACCGCGCGACGCGTTGATTTGCAGCAGCCGCCGCAGATCGTGCTCGGCGTCGTCGAGGCGGCGCTGCGCGAACCGCACGAGCGCGCGGGCGCTGAGCGCGAACGGCTCGACGTACGTGCCGGCCAGGCCATCGAGCGGGATCTCGATCGTCTCGTCGGCCTCGTCGAGTCGATCCAGGTGCACGAGGTTCTCCGCCGTGATCGCGGCGAGGGCCGGCACGGTGAGGTCCATGCCGAGCTGCCGGATCACGTCGAGGCCGACCGCCGCCCGCGCCGCTCCGGTGGCCACGGAGCCGAAGTCGCGGTGCCAGTAACCCCAGCCGTGCTCGACGAAGAGCGTCGCCTCGTAGGACCCGCGGTCGCGGGCGAGGCGCTCGCCTGCTTGCAGATGGGCCTGGGCGGCGTCGGCCTGTTCGGCGAATCGCAGGGCGTGGAGGAGCAGATTCCAGGTGGACGATGCCGGGCCGATCTGCGTGAGGATCGTGCCGTCGGCGCCCGCGCGCCGCGCGATGGCGGCGACCTCTTGGCCCGGGTAGCCGCGGCAGGCCCGGTCGACAGCGACGTGCGCGAGCATCGCCGAGGACGCCGCTGGGTCGACCTCGCCGGCATCCAGGCGAGCGTTGCGGCGATCGGAGAACGTGTCGGCGAAGATCACGGCCTCGAGCGCGTAGGCCTCCAGGCGAAGGGCCAGGCCGGGCTCGTCGGCGTCGGCCGCCGCACGCTCGAGTTCGTCGAGAGCCGCCACTGGGTCCGTGTGGACGAGCTGGTTCCCGAGCGCGGCGTGTGCGCGGGCCGCGAGGTCGCCGCGGAGGCCGTCGGCGATGAGGGCGCGTAGCCGGCCCGGACCCTCCGGGCGTCCGATCCGCACCTCGAGCTCTCCGAGCGCGAGGGCGAGCCGCGGCCGGTCGGACGCCGACGGCGGTTCGGAGAGCGCACGGTCGAGGAGATCGGCCGCCGTCTCCGGAGCGCCCTCGTCGGTCGCGGTACGGGCCGCCGCCTCGAGGATCTCCACGGACGCGACGTCGCCCGCCGGTCCCGTGTGGAGCAGGTGCAGGGCGATCTGCGGCGCGGGGGCGCCGCGATCACGCAGCCGCGAGGCCAGGAGCCCGTGGAGCCGAGAGCGTTCGCTCGGCGCGCAGCCCGAGAGCACCGCCGCGCGGACGAGTGGATGCACGAACTCCCGCCCGGGCGGCGCGAGCACCTCGGCGCGAACGAGCTGGGCGGTCGCGTCGAGCGCGGCCTCCGGAGTGAGTCCGGCGAGCGCGGCGAGGTCGAGCGGAACGGCGGCCGCGCCGCCGACCGCCACGGCCAGCGCGAGCCGGAGCCCGTCGTCGCCGAGTGCTCGCAGGCGCCGGCGCACCATCGGCTCCACACCCCGGCCGCCGAGCGTCTCGAGGCCGGGCCCCTCCGACGCCGCGCCCGTGAGTCCGCTCGTGGTGGCCTCGCGCGCGAGGACGTTCGCGAGCAGCGGGCTCCCTGCCGTCGCGCGCATCGCGGCCGCGACGAAGGCCGGGTCAGGTGTGGTGCCCAACGCCCGCTCCAGGACGGCCCCGACCGACGCCTCCGCCAGTGGCGCCGGGCGCAGCACCTGCGCGAGAGGCCCGGCCAGCAACTCGTCGAGCACCTCCTGGGCCGCACCGGGCTCGGCGGGCCGCATCGTGGCGACGATCCCGACGGGGCTGCCCTCGATCCGCCGGGCGAGGTGCTCGAGCATCCGCAGCGAAGCGACGTCGGCCCAGTGCAGGTCGTCGACGACCAGCAGCAGCGGCGCACGCTCGGCCAGCCCCAGCACGAGCCAGTGGAGCCCGTGCAGCGCAGCGAAGGCATCGACCGCCGCAGCGGCGTGGCCGGGGAGCAGGAAGGAGGCGCCGGCGGCCGCGCCCGAGAGGAGCGCCTCGCGCTCCGCGTCACCGGCTGCGACCAGTTCCGGCCCGACGAGCTGATGCACCACGCCGTAGGCGAAGTCGCGGTCGAGTTCGCTCGCCCGGGCGCGCAGCACCCGGATCCCATGCTCCGCCGCCAGGGGCGTGGCGGCATCGAGCAACGCGGTCTTGCCGATCCCGGCGGGCCCCTCGATGAGGGTGACGGAGCCCGTACCGGCAGGAATCGCAGCGAGGCAGGCGCCGAGTGCGGCGAGCTCGTCTTCCCGGGCAAGCAACGGCGGGGCCATCGGCCGCCGATGCTAGACGACGAGTCGTGGACGGATCACCCACGGGCGACATGGCGCGTAGACCGTCCGTTCGGAGCCGTGAAATGGGTGTTTCATCAGAAAGCGGTGCTTTGCATACCTGGCTCATCCGGTAACGGCTCATGAACCGCGTTCCAGGATCCGAAGGAGACGTGACGGCATTCGTTCCCGGTGCCACCGTCCTTCTCCTTCCCCCCGACCTGAGGTCCCACATGCCACTTCGCAAGCAAGGCACCATCGTCCGAGCGTCGACCATCGCGCTCGTCACCCTCGGCGTGGCCACCATGCCGTCGACCGCCAGCGCCGGGATCCTCTCCGGCCTCTTCGCCCCCAAGGCGACCCCGGTCGTGACCCCGAAGCCGACGGCGACGCCGAAGCCCACTGCCACGCCGATCCCCACGGCGACGCCGAAGCCCACCGCCACGCCCGTCGCCACGCCCAGGACCGTCGCAGTCGTCGCCGCGACGCCGGCACCCACGGCGACCCCCGTCGCGGTCACACCGACGCCGGTCCCTGTCAGCTCGTCCAACGTCACGAGCTCGTCGACGCCGGCCGGCGCCTCCTGCACGCCGCTGCCGACCACGAAGGCCTTCCAGAAGGTCGACGGCGACACCGCCGACTACTCGATCGCCCCGGGTGGCAACTTCGAGAGCGGCACCGCCGGTTGGACGCTGTCCAACGGTGCGAAGATCGTCTCCGGCAACGAGACGCTCGGCGTCTCCTCCGGCAGCAAGGCGCTGCAGATCCCGCTCGCGGGCTCGGCGACCTCCCCGGCGTTCTGCGTCGATGAGAGCAACCCGCACTTCCGCTTCGCGTACAAGGTCGACAACGCCTCCCTCTCCGGCTTCATCGCCTACGTCATCTACCGCGACGCCGCCGGCAAGATCACCAACGTCGAACTCGTCTCCTCCAAGGCCCTGGCCCTCGCGCCGTCGATGTGGCAGGCGACCGAGAACAGCCCGCTCTCCACGCTGTTGCCGCTGAACGCCACCACGAGGACCGCATCGGTGCAGCTCAAGATCACCTCCCTGAGCCCGACCGACTTCGTCGACGACACCGCCACCGCCATCCTCGGTGACAACGCCGCCACCTCCCTCGCCACCGGTATCGGCGGCGCGGCCACCAACCTCGTCGCCACCATCTCCGGCGCCGTCTCACCCATTGCCAACATCGGCATCACCGTCGACTCGGTCATGGTCGATCCCTACCGCCGCGGCTAACCACGAAGCGCACCTGAACGACAGAGGGGCCCGGCGGCG
>JAURVW010000327.1 GCA_030655275.1 Solirubrobacteraceae bacterium | reverse complement strand
CGGTCCTCACGAAGCTGCGGCCGACCGCGGCACGGGCCCGTCGCCTGACCGACGCGCTCCCGGCGCTGTTCAAGAACGTGAACCCGGCGCTCACCACCCTGCCGACGTTCGCCGACACGGGGACGGAGACGGTGCCGAAGGCGGAGGGCGCGCTCCGGCAGCTCAACCCGTTCCTCGCGTACCTCACCCCGTACAAGAACGAGATCACCGGGTTCCTCGAGAACTGGAGCTCCGGCTACACGTTCAACTCGATCGGCGTCACGGCCCGCTGCCAGTGCGTGTTCGACGTCAACACGATCGCGAACTTCCCCGGCGACGCGCGCAAGCTGCTCGCGCCGCTGCTGGATCAGGGCGCGGTCTCCGCCGTCACCAAGGAGACGGAGAACCACTACCGCGTCCCGGGTGGTCCGCAGAACCCGGCCGACCTGAGCCAGAACTACAAGGTCATCAAGCCGGATACCACGCCCAACCAGGTCGTGAAGTAGGCCGCACCCCGGCGCCGTAGCACCCTGCAGGACCGACGCCCGGGGCCCACGGCCCCGGGCGTCGTCTGCGTCCGGACATCCCCCACCACACGCGCCCCACCGCGAGACTGAGCCCATGAGTTCCACTGCAGAAGATCTGGAGATCCTCGACCGCGAGCGACGCTTCGGGAAGATCGCCGGCGTCGCCGCGCTGCTCAGCATCGCGGCGACGATCGCCACCGTCGCGGTCGCCAGCGGTGCGTCCGACGGCTCCGCGCTGCCCCAGGGCCCTCCCGGCATCGGCGACGAGGTCATCGACCGCGCCAAGGTGATGGTCAACTTCACCCAGAACAAGGCGGAGCTGGGGCTGTCAACCGGTCTGCGGTGCCTCGGGCTGCTCCTGATGATCGTCGTGGGCGTGTACCTCTACCGCCTGACCAAGACCAGGGACCCCAACGCGGTCAAGCCCGTGGTGCTGTGGCTGACGTTCATCGCCCCGAGCCTCGTCGTCGCCTCGACCCTGCTCGGGTTCTTCGCCTTCGGGGACGCCGCCGACACGCTGACCGCCTCGGGACCTCGGACGATCGAGAGGGCGAAGCAGCTGATCGACGATTCCGGCGGGCTGGCGATCGCGAAGATCGGCGACAGCGTGACCCGCATCGTTGCGGCGTTCTGGCTCGCGCTGCTGGCCACGTCGGCCATGCGCGTGGGACTGCTGACGCGGTTCCTCGGCTACTGGGGCGTCGCGGGCGGCGCCTGCCTCGTCCTGCTGCCCATCGGCGACGCGATGCTGGCCGGCTGGATCGGCAGCGTCGGCATCCTGGCCCTCGGCTTCTGGCCCGGCGGTCGTCCGCTGGCCTGGGACACGACGGAGCCCCAGGAGATCGAG
>JAURVW010000441.1 GCA_030655275.1 Solirubrobacteraceae bacterium | reverse complement strand
CCTCCGGTGTCGTGGTCGTGCTGAGGGGGAAACGCTGGGTGGTCGAGCCGGGCGACGAGTCGCCCGCTCCGAGTCGGATGCCACGACCGATGGTCCGGCCGTGCAGCTGCAGTTCGGCGATGTCGAGATCGCCGCCGTCGAGGTGGAGGGTCAGGGCGTCGTCATCGATCTCGACGCGTCCCCACCCGGTGCCGGTGGTGAAGAGGAACTGGTGGGTCGCTGAGCCCGTCGAAGCGCCGCCGAGAGGCGCGAACGACAGCACTCCCGACGGCGCATCCCACTGCGCGCCGGTCGCGCCGAGCAGCAGCGCCCACGAGGCGAGCGAGCGGGCGTAGTGGTTGCCGCACTCGATCTCGTTCCACGGGCTGCGGTGCTCACCGTCGTAGCGGGCGCGCAGTGTGCGTTCGACGAGCAGCGCGTCGTCGTAGCGGCCGGCGAAGAGGAGGGATGCCGCGACCTGGTGCTCCACGCCCGTCCACACCTCGTCGGAGTACACGAACGGGATCGCCGGGCGGCCGCCGTTCGGCCAGGAGGCCAGCAGCAGTCCGCCCTCGTCGTTCAGCGCGTAGACCCGCTGCGTGCTCTCGTGGGTCGAGAGGTCGTCGCGGTGGTTGTGCGCCACGATCGCGGCGAGCGCGGAGTCGACCCGGTCGGCGGGGAGGATGTGACCCAGCCCGTTCACGTAGGCGTGGAACTGTCCGAGCAACTGATCGGACAGCACGCCGTCGCCGTACTGGTACCGGTGCGCATCGGCGTCGTCGATCACCTGTCGGTAGTACTCGCCGTTCCAGAGCGTCTCGTCCATCGCGGCCGCGACGTGGTCGGCTCTGGCCGCCCAGTCGCGGGCGCGCTCCGGCTCGCCGAGGTGCTGCGCCATCCGGGTGCCGGCGCGGAGGGCGGCGAGGTAGACGCCGTTCGCGAGCGGCTCGGCGCCGTGGAACTCGATGTCGTAGGTGTTGTGCATCTCGCCGTCGAGCAGGCCGTCGCCGTCGCGATCCCACTCGCGGATCGCGTAGTCGAGGGTGCGGGATGCCGCGGGCCACAGCTCACGCAGGAAGTCGTCGTCGCCGCGGAATCGCCACTCCCTCAGCAGCCGCAGC
>JAURVW010000326.1 GCA_030655275.1 Solirubrobacteraceae bacterium | reverse complement strand
AGGTCCTCCTCGACGAGGAGCAGAGCTTCGCGCTCGCCGCCGACACCGACCCGCTCGCGGCGATCTCCTGCGGGATCGCCGGCCTCGCCGCGTGGCTCTCGGTGACCGATCGCGGCCGCATCCAGGAGGGCGACAAGGTCGTCGTCACCGGCGCGACGGGCGCCTCCGGTCGTCTCGCGATCCAGATCGCCAAGCTCCGCGGCGCCTCGCAGATCATCGCGATCGGGCGAGACGCCGCGGGCCTGCAACGAGCCCGGGAGCTCGGCGCCACCGACGTCATCCGCTTTCACGGCCCGATGCACGCCCACCAGACCGAACTGGAGCACCTTTCCGACGGTGGCCACGACCTCATCATCGACTTCACCTGGGGCTACCCGGCGATGTCGGCGATCATGTCGGCGGCCAAGGGCGCACGCCTGGTGCAGGTCGGCAACGCGGCTTCGGTCGGGCTCGGGGTCACGGCCTCGGACCTCCGTGCGCGGCAGCTCGACCTCCTCGGCTTCAGCATCTTCAACGTCCCGCTCGTCCAGCGCGAGCGTGCGTTCAACGAGCTCCTCGGGCACGTGGAGTCCGGCGAGATCCAGCTCGACACCGAAGCGGTCGCGCTCGACGACGTTCCGCAGGCCTGGGCACGACAGGGCTCGTCGCCGGGCACCAAGCTCGTCGTCGCCGTCGGGTCGTAGGTCGCCTCCGATGAGCGCCGGCACCTTCGACGTCAACGGGCTGCAGCCCGACCTCACCGACCTCCCCGAGCTGCAGGTCCCGCCGCCGGCGACGCCCATGCCCTGGCTGCTGCACGCCTACGGGCACTCGGTCGTGCAGGGTGGCGACGACTCCTGGGGCGCTCAGTTCCCCAACCGGTTCTCGTCGCGGCTGGCGGCCCGCCTGCGAGCGACCGAACTGAACTTCGCGCAGGGCGCGAGCGCCCTCGTGACCGACAACGGTCCGAACCGCCCGGGCGCCGAATGGGCGACGAGCGGTGGCTGGGTCACCGTCCTGCAGACCGCTGCCCCCGAGGCGCGCTCGCGCATGCCCGTGCTGTGCCCGCAGCAGCTCGTCCTCGTGATGAACGGCCACCTCGAGGGTGGGATCGCGGGCCCGGAGCGCACCCCGGGCGTCTATCCGGGCGTGCTGCGAACGGTGCTGCGTCGCCTGCGGGCCGGCGCGCTCTACCCGGACACGCACGAGTCGGTGCGCATCCTCGGCCCACACGAGCGGATCGAGGGCGACTGGCGCAATTCGGGCGACGGCATCACGATCCTCACGGCCGACCGCGCCACCGTCGACATCGCCATTCCCGCGTGGTACCCCGGCGGGCTGGCGATCGACGTGGGGGGCACGTACGTCGACGGCGCCGCGGCCGACGTGATCGTCACCCTCGACGGGACGGAGCTCGGCACCCACGAGGTCACGACGTTCGCCACCTCGACCGTCGGCGACGAGCACCCCGAGCACACGCCGTGGAGCTATCGGATCGACGGCGCCCTGCTGTCGCCCGGCAAGCACGAGATCCGCCTGGAGTACGTGAACGTGAAGGCGTGGGGCTCCTTCGACTACTGGCAGATCGAGGCGAGTCAGCCGCCGCTGATCCTCCTGCCGGAGACCGTCTCGTTCCCGGGCGCCTGGGACCACGCGCCGGTGCGGTCGAACTTCAACGTGAGCGAGGAGGATCGCCTCGTGATCCGCGACCTGCAGCGGGCCGTCGCCCGTGAGTTCGCCGACGGGAACGTGCACTACGTGCCGCTCCAGGACGTCGTCCCGCCCGACGCGCCGATCTTCGCCCCGGACGATCTCCATCCCAACGCGCTCGGTCACGACCTGATCGCCGAACGTCTCTACGACTACGTCGCCGCGCACTGGACCCGCGCCCATGCCCTGGGTACCGGGACCGCGATCCCCGGTGCCGCTCCGAGTCAGCGCCAGGTGCAGATCCAGAAGATCCGCACGAAGGTCGGCAGGGCGCGTCGCAAGATCATGCCGTAGCGAGGCCGGCTGGCCTCGTCGGCGGCCGGCTCGGCCTTGCCGGCCGCCGGTGGCGAACAGCACGGCCCAGGGGCGACCCGACCGTGATCGGTCGAACGCGCGAAGCTGACGGCATGCCCGTCGATCTCGATGCTGCCGAAGCCTTTCTCGCGACCCACGCGCGCCCGCTGGATCGCCACCGGTTCGCCGTCCTGTTCCGCGATGCGTCGCCCGGCGCCCTGCTCGGAGCGCTCGACGGTTACGCGAACTCGGGCGGCGGCTACGGCTGGGGACTGGAGCCCGATCTGCGCTCGTCCTCGAGCCAGCCGGGCGGTGCGCTGCACGCCTTCGAGGCGCTCGCCGACCTCGCTCCGGTCATCGACTTCCGGTCGGTCAGACTGTGCGACTGGCTGGCCGACGTGTCGCTCGATGGCGGCGCGCTCCCCTTCGCGTTCCCGGTGACCGACCCGGCCGGCTGCGCGCCGTTCTGGGTCGAGGCCGACCCGGCGGCGCCCTCGCTGCAGATCACGGCCGTCGTGGCCGCTGAGGCACACCGCGTCGCAAAGCACGACCCGACGGTCGTCGGTCACGCCTGGGTGGATGCGGCGACGCGCTGGAGTCTGCGCGCCGCGGCCGAGCTCGGCGACGATCCGTTCGCGATGGAGGTCGCGTTCGCGCTGCGACTGGTGGACCTCGTGAACGATCGCTACCCGGAGGAGTCCGCGGCGGCGCTCGAGTCGCTCGCGAAACACTTCACAGGAGACGGCCGGCTGCCGGTGCCCGGCGGGGCGGAGGGGGAGACGATGCACCCGCTCGACTCGGTCGGTCGAGCCGGCGGACCGGTCACGGACCTTCTCGACGAAGGCATCCTCGAGGCCGACCTCGACCGCCTCGAAGCCGGCCAAGGGGAGGAAGGCGGCTGGACCGTCGACTTCGACTCCTTCTCACCCGCCGCGTCGCTCGACTGGCGAGGCAATCGCACCGTCGGCGCGCTGATCACGCTGCGCGAACACGGCCGGCTGCGCTGAAGGCTGCCGCGGGTGCGCGTCTCTCGCAGCGGATAGCCGTGTCTTGCCACCGCTGGTAGATCACGCCTCAGGCGATGTGCACCGGGATCTCCGCGTGGGGCGCACCGTGACCGCCCCCGGAACGAAAAACGCCCCGCAGGGCGGGGCGTTCCAGGATGGGCCTAACAAGACTCGAACTTGTGACCTCTCGCATGTCAAGCGAGCACTCTAACCAACTGAGCTATAGGCCCTGGAGCAGGTCGCGCGGTGAAGCCCGTGTGACCAGCGAGGCGGAACTGTAGCAAGGGGCGCGCCGACGCGACGGCTCGTGCGCGCCGACGCGACGCCGCGTCGTTTGCGTAGGATGATCCGGGCCTGGCGTCGTGGCGGAGAGGTTACGCAGCGGCCTGCAA
>JAURVW010000424.1 GCA_030655275.1 Solirubrobacteraceae bacterium | reverse complement strand
ACAGCGTGACGAGGCTGAAGCCGTTCATCGCCGCCGCGTTGGGGAAGCCGAACAGCCGCGCCGCGGCCTCGTTGGCGTCGAACACCATGCCGCGCCGGTGCAGGAAGAGCGGCGAGGGCGAGCGCGTGAAGAGCTCGCGGTAACGCGTTTCGCTCGCGGCCACGGCGCGCTGCGCGCGGATCTCTTCGGTCACGTCGCGCGCCACGCCCCAGTAGCCGCTGAACGCGCCGCTCGCATCGAACTTCGGTTCGCCGCTGATGCTGACGCTGCGCCACGCGCCGGCGGGGTTGCGGCGGCGCGCCAGCAGGCCGCTGAAGGGGCGATGCGCTTCCAGGTCGGCGCGGTGCGCGTCGAGCTGTTCGTCGCTGAGGCCCATCCCGGCGATCTCCCACGGCGTGTGCTGCAGCCGGTCGTCGCGGGCGATGCCGGAGGCGTCGGCGCTGGCCTCGGAGACATAGCTGAAGCGGAAGTGGCGGTCCTGCTCCCAGTACCAGTCGGCCGCGATCCGCAGCAGCCCGCGAAAGCGTTGCTCGCGTTCGGCCGCGGCGTGCAGGTAGTGACCCAGCACGCGCGAGATCAGGCCGCCGCCGATCGCGCCGCACAGCACGACCAGCACGTGGAACATCAGCGCCAGCGCGAGCGGTGTCGCACCCGGCGGCACGGCGATGCGGCCGGTCGCCTCCGCCGCCGCGAGCGCGCCGATGCCGGCGAGCGCGACAGCGCCGACCGTGAGGCCTTGCCGTGCGCCGGTGACCGCGCCGACGACGCAAACGATCAACCCGCAGAACGCGAGCGGCGGGCTGCGCAGGCCCTCGTCGAGCACGACGCCGACGAGCCCGGCGAGCCCCATTGCGCCGACCGCGACCGCACACAACGCCGCATTCATCGGGAACTGCGGCCGCGCGCTCAGCCGCATCGCCAGCGCGGTCAACAACGCGAAGCCGCCGATGCTTGCGACCAGCCACAGGCGCTGCGGCGCCGGCAAGCCGGCCGGCAGCAGGGCCAGCAGCAACGCACTCGCGAGCGCGGCGGTGGCGGTGGTGCCGACGAAGAAGCGCCCGATCATCCGCGCCGCGGAGTCGGGCAGTTCGTCGTCGGCCTGGCGGGGGTACTTCATTCGGCAGCGCAAAAAGAGCTCGCCGATGCTACAAGTTCGACCGCCGTTCGCAGCCGGCGAACTGGGGGTCAGGCCACGGCCAGTTGCGGCGATGCCCGGCGCGCGCGAGCCGCCCCGGCAGGCCCGGTCAGGCGGCGGGGCGGGCCTGGTTCAGCTCGAGGCGGGTCGCCTCGGCCGCGGCGCGGGCGGCCGCAGCGAAGTTGTCGCCGCG
>JAURVW010000421.1 GCA_030655275.1 Solirubrobacteraceae bacterium | reverse complement strand
ATGGGCAGCGAGTTCTCGATCGCCGACGCCTACCTCTTCACCGTCACCAACTGGACCGGCCACACCGGCATCGACATCTCCGGCCTGAAGAACCTCGGCGCGTTCCAGGCCCGCATGGCGGCGCGCCCGGCGGTGCAGGCGGCGATGAAGGCCGAGGGCCTGGTGAAGTGATGACGGCGGCGCGGCGCGCCTTCGCCGTCGCGCTGCTGGCGTGGGGCTGCGCTTCGGGGCTCGCGCTCGCGCGCCCCGAGCCGGGCCGCCATGCGGCCGAGTTTTGTGTCGCGACGCTGCCGAAGCCGGCCAGCTGCGGCAGAGTCCAGGCCGAGCTCGGCAAGAACGGACTGCTCCGCTTTCGCATCGACGACGTGCGCTACACGCTGCAGCTCCACAGCAGCCAGCTCGACGTGGTCGTGATGCACAACGTCGTGCAGATCGACGAGTTCACCGCGAACTCCGACTGGCGTGGAGAAACACTCACGTTTCTGGATGTCGACCGCAACTCGCGCTACGAGATCCGCTTCGCGCCGGCCGCGAAGCGCTGACAGGCGGTCACCACTTCTCCATGTAGGGCCGCAAGTCGAGCTCGAAGGTCCAGGCATCGCGCGGCTGCGTGTGCAGGTGCCAGTAGTTCTCGGCGATGTGCTCGGGGTCGAGGATGCCGTCCTGGTCCTTCAGCGCATAGCGCTCCGGGAAGGTCGAGCGGATGAACTCGGTGTCGATCGCGCCGTCGACGACGACGTGCGCCACATGGATGCCCTGCGGCCCGAGTTCCCGCGCCATGCTTTGCGCCAGCGCCCGCAGCGCATGCTTCGCGCCCGCGAACGCGGCGAAGTTCGCGGCCCCGCGCAGCGCCGCCGTCGCCCCCGTGAAGATGATCGTGCCGCGGCCGCGCGCGACCATGCGCTTGGCGACCTCGCGCCCGTTCAGGAAGCCGCCGAAGCAGGCCATCTCCCAGATCTTGAAGTACTTGCGCGCCGTCTCCTCGAGCACGCTGCAGGGCACGTTGGCGCCGATGTTGAAGACCAGCACCTCGATCGGCCCGATCTCGCGCTCGATCCGCTCGACGAGCGCGATCACCTCGTCCTCCT
>JAURVW010000418.1 GCA_030655275.1 Solirubrobacteraceae bacterium | reverse complement strand
CGCCGCCTTCCTGCCGCCCGCCGACATTCCGCCGCCGCGCCGCATGTCGTCGGCGGAATGGCGCGCTCTCGACAGCGCCTATGCCGATCAGTTGCGCCGCTGCTGGCCGCAGGCCGACGCGCGCGGCGGCTATGTGCCGGTCATCAAGGTCGAGTTCGATTCCGCCGGCGCCCTGGCGCGCAAGCCGGTGCTGATCGGCGCGCGCAATCCGCAGGAGATCGCGGCCGGCGAGGCGTTCGCCAATGCGGTGGCGCGGTGCGGACCCATGCAGGTGCCGGCCGAACTGCGGCCGTTTCATGCGCAATGGAAGGTGCGGACGATCCGGCTCGACCCGCCGCAGATGAGCGGCCTCTGACCGATGATTTCGCCTGAACGGAATCGCCCTTGCGGCGTTTGCCCTGCTCAAGACCTTACGGTCCAGCTGGCGGCGCCCCCTTCATGACACATCCGCAGATCTTCGCTTTCGCCATCGTGACCGGCATGATGGTTCTCTTCGCATGGGGACGGCTGCGCTACGACATTGTGGCGATGCTGGCGCTGTTCTGCGCCATGCTGAGCGGCATCGTGCCCGCCAAGGACGCCTTCAAGGGGTTTGGCGACGACATCGTGATCATCGTGGCGTCGGCCATGATCGTCGGGTCGGCGGTGGCCAAGTCGGGCGTGATCGAGGCGATGGTCCGGCGCGTGGCGCCGCTGCTCACCACGTCGACCCGGCAGGTCGCCGGACTGGCGGGCGTCGTGGCGCTGCTGTCGGCGGTGGTGAAGAACATCGGGGCGCTGTCGATGATGCTGCCGGTCGCCAGCCAGATCGCGCGCCGGCAGAACACGCCGCTGTCCCGATTGCTCATGCCGATGTCGTTCGCGTCGCTGCTGGGCGGCGTGGTGACCTTGGTGGGCACGTCGCCCAACATCATCGTGTCGAAGATCCGGGCCGACATGACCGGCACTCCGTTCGGCATGTTCGACTTCACGGCCGTGGGCCTGCCGCTGATGCTGGCGGGGCTCGTGGTGCTGGTGCTGACGCATCGCCTGCTGCCGGTGCGCAAGCGCAACGACGCCTCGATGGACGCGGCCTTCGGGGGCTTCGGCTATACGGCCGAAATCCTCGTGCCCGAGACGTCGATCTACGCCGGCAAGAGCGTCGCCGACCTCGAAGCCGAGGGCGAGGGCGACGTGAAGATCGCCACGCTGATCCGCGCGACGCACAAGCAATATCGCAACCCCACGACCCAGATCCTGCGGCCCGGCGACCTGCTGCTGGTCGAGGGCGACCCGATGGCGATCGAGGGTTTCGTCACGCGGGCCGAACTGATCCACGCGCGCCACGAGCGCGCGCCCGAGAATCAGGACGGCGAGGACGCGATCGGCGAATTCGAGGCCGTGGTGATGCCGGATTCGATGATGATCGACTGGAGCGCCGAGCAGCTGCGGCTGTTCCACCGGTTCGGCGTCAACGTCATGGCGGTGGCGCGCTCGGGCCGCGCGCGGCGGGCGCAGCGCGTCAAGGATTTCAAGTTCCGGGTCGGCGACCTGGTGGTATTCCAGGGCCATCGCGGGCGCATGGCGGAAGTGCTGGGCGAACTCGGCTGCCTGCCGCTGGCCTCGCGCGACGTCGGCATCGGGCGCAAGCGCGCCACGCCCTGGCCGGTGCTGATCCTCGGCGTCGCCATGGCCCTGATGGCGGGCGGGTACGTGTCGGTGGCGGCGGCCTTTTTCGGCGCGGCCGTGCTGACCATCCTGACCCGCGGCATTGCGGCGCGCGAGATCTATGACGCAATCGACTGGCCGGTGCTGATCACGCTCGGCGCGCTGATCCCGGTCAGCGAGGCGATGAGCACCACGGGGGCGACCGACCTGATCGCCTCGTGGCTTGCGGCGCTGGGGCAGGGCTTCTCCGCCTATGGCCTGCTGGCGCTCGTGATGGTGGCCGCCATGGCGGTGACGCCGTTCCTCAACAATGCCGCGACCGTGCTGGTGATGGCGCCGATCGCGGTCGGGTTTTCGAAGACGCTCGGCTATGCGGCCGACCCGTTCCTGATGGCGGTGGCGCTGGGCGCGGCCTGCGACTTCCTGACGCCCATCGGACATCAGTGCAACATGCTGGTCATGTCGCCGGGCGGCTATCGTTTCGGCGATTACGCGCGTCTGGGCGCGCCCCTGTCGCTGACGGTCGTGGTCGTGGGCGTGCCGCTGATCGCCTATTTCTGGCCGCTGACGGGGCAGTGACGGGCTTTGTGATGTTCTCGCGCTACGGATTTTGTCCTATATCGGTGGCGCCATCGCGATAGTAATTTGCCTCATCGCTCGCACCGGACCAGGACATGTCGACTTTCGCGGAACGTCTCAAGGATGCTCGCCTGAAGCGAGGCTTGACGCTCATGGAGGTGGCGGAGCGGCTCGGGATTTCGCACGGCGCGGTGGCGAAATGGGAGCAGGGCCGTGCGCGCCCGCGCCTCAAGCGGCTGATCGCCCTTTCGAAAATTCTGGACGTCAGGCCGGACGATCTGCTCCGCGCGGCCGAATTGCGCGACACGCCAGACGCGATCCTGCAGCGGGCGCGCGAGCGGCTGGCGGCGATCTGGAACGTCGCGCCCGAGACCGTGCTGGTGACGGCGACGCGCCTGCCTGCGGACGGCAGCGTCTGGTCGTCCGGGCGGCAGGCGAGCCCCGAGCGGCGCAACGTGCGCCCGTTTGCAGCGCCCGAAATCCGGCCGCCTGTCGCCGCCCCGGCGGCGATCCGCAAGCCGCGCCGGTCGAGCTGACGGGCGCGCCGCTCAGACCATGCCGAGGCGCTGCTTGAGGCTGGGCTGCGGGGCGTCCTGCTTCAGCGAAATGTTGCGCTCGAGTTCGATCAGGTGCTCCTCCATCAGGCGGATGGCGCCGTCGGCGTCGCCCGCCTCCATGCAGTCGACGATGGCGGCGTGTTCGTCATGCTCGCAGGAAGCGTTGCCCCAGGGCTCGTAGACCGCCACGATCAGCGAGCAGCGCGACACGATCTCCTTCAGGTAGGCTTCCAGAATGTCGTTGCGGGCCAGCGCCGCGAGGCGGAGGTGGAAGGCGCTCGCCAGACGCGCCCATGAGGGCTGGTCGGAGCGGTGCATGGCTTCGTGCTCGTCGCGCAATTGCGCGCGCAGGCTCTCGAAATCCTCCGGCGTGGCGTTGCGGGTCGCCAGGCGCACGAGCCCGGCTTCGAGCGCGCGGCGCGCCTCGAAGATCTGGCGCGTCTCGTCGGGCGTCGGCGTCGCGATGATGGCGCCGCGATTGGGACGCAGCTCGACGATGTGATCATGCGCGAGGCGCTGCAGCACACGGCGCACGACGGAGCGGCTGACGCCGAAGAGTTCGCAAAGAGACGATTCGGGCAGCTTGGTGCCGGGCGGCAGGCGCTGGCTCATCACGCTGTCGAAGATCTTGCGGTAGATCTGCGCGTCGACGTCGCGGTCGTCGCTCTCCGGCGCAGGCCTCGCGCGGCGTTTGACGCTGGCGGTCATGAGCCTGCTTCCGTGCTCGCCAGAATGGCCCGCTGCGTCGCGATGGCGAGGCGGATCAGCGCGAGGTCGCTGCCGGCGGGGCCGAGAAGCGAGACGCCGAGCGGCGCGCCGTCCGGCGCCGTGAACGGCATGTTGACCTGCGGCAGGCCCGCGAGGCCGGCGATGCAGGTGATCGCCATGGTGCGCATGCGGGTCGCGTCGACCTCGGCGGGATCGGCGTCGCGGCGCGGCGCGAAACTGGCGGCGGAGGGCAGGACGGCGACGCCGTCCTCGCCCAGCAGGTCGCGCATCTTCTGGCGGATGACGTCCTTCTGGGCGCGCGCCTGCGCGGCGGCCTCGTCGGTCACCTGGCTGGCGGCGCGCCAGCGGCCCGCGATGGCGGGCGCAAAGCCGCGGTCTTCGGCCGAGATCCAGTCGCCGTGCAGGCGCCAGCCCTCATGCGCGCCGGCGGTCATATAGGCGCCGCGCCAGGCCTCGAGCGACGAGCCCTCGGAGGCGCGCAGGCGCTGCACGGACACGCCCAGGGAGTCCTGGAGCGTGGCGACGACGGCGGCGAGCGGGAAGGCGAAATCCAGATCCGCGAGTTCGCAGGCGTCGTCCAGCAACATGAGGCGTTTCGGCGCATAGCCGCTCTCGGGCGCCAGCACCCGGCCGACGCGCTCGAACACGTCGGCGTCGGCCGCAAGCCAGGTCGGGCAGTCGAACATGAGATGCAGCGGCACCGCGCCCTCGGCGGGCAGCAGGCCATGGGTGGTGCGCAGGCCCCAGATGTCGCAATAGCTGGCGGGCACGCGCGTCGAGCCGCCGGTGTCCGTGCCGATCGCGAAATCGACGAGCCGCGCCGCCACGGCGGCGGCCGAGCCGCTGGAGGAGCCGCCGGTGACGCGCTCGGGCGCGGCGGCGTTGAGCGGCGCGCCGTAATGGATGTTGTCGCCGTGCAGCGAATAGGCGAGTTCGTCCGTGACGGTCTTGCCGGTGAGCCTGGCGCCGGCGGCCAGCAGCATGTCGACGAGAGGCGCGCTTTTCGACGGCGTCGCATGGGTGGCGAGCCAGGCGGGATTGCCCGCGCCGGTCGGATGGCCGGCGACGTCGAACAGGTCCTTCACCGCGAAGGTGAGGCCGCGCAGGGGGCCGGATGCGGCGCCCTCGACGACGAAGCGGCCGTGCGGGACGAAGGCCCCGACGGTATCGTCGACCGGGAAGTCATCTTGCTGTGTCACGTCTTGTCCTCGCGGAGTTCCTCGACCTGCGCCGCATGGGCGCAGACGGCGCCGGGCGTCGTCATCCAGATGCGCCCCTCGTCGCGCGCCGCCGCAATATGCTGCAGCGCGCGGCGCAGATGGCGCAGGCGGTAGGGCTGGCCGACAATGTAGGGATGCAGGGCGATGCCCATGACAAGCGGCTGGCGGGCCGATTGTTCGAGCATTTCGTCGAAATTGTCGACGATCATCTGGGCGAAATCCTTCGCGTCCATCTGGCGCGCGACGATCATCGGCACGTCGTTCAGCTCCTGCGGATAGGGAATGCTCCACAGGGCGCCGCCGCCGCGCGTGCGCATGCGGTGCGGCTGGTCGTCGTGGCACCAGTTGAGCGTGTAGTCGTAGCCGCATTCGCTCAGCAGATCTGGCGTCAGGCGGCTTTCCGAGATCCATGGCGACAGCCAGCCCTTCGGGGCGACGCCGCTTTCGCGCAGGATGCGGTCGCGGCAATCGGCGATGAGCGCGCGCTCGCCCTCCTCGTCGAACATGGTCTGGCGTTCGGCGTTGGTGTGGCCATGGCCGACGATCTCGTCGCCGCGCGCCACGAAGGCCCGGATGAGATCGGGGCAATGATCGTAGAGCGCGGTGTTGATGAGGGCGGCGGCCGGCATGCCGAGCTGCTCGAACAATTCGAGGCAGCGCCAGGCGCCGACGCGGTTGCCATATTCGCGCCAGGCGTAGTTCAGCACGTCGGGCTGCGGCGAGGCGGGGCCGATATTGGCGCCGAGGCCCTCCCCGAAGGCGAAATGCTCGATGTTGAAGCCGAGATAGACCGCAAGGCCCGCGCCATTGGGCCAGCGGTAATGCGGGCGGCGCGAGATCGGCGCATAATCGAAGCGCGCGTGATGGGGCAGGACGCCCTCGTATCGTTTCATCGGCGTGGTCATGGCGCCGGGGCTCACAGTTGGGCCAGTCCGGCGCGGACCAGCAGCCATTCGGCGCTGTCGTTCCAGACTTCCATTTCGCGGATCAGGCCGCGGGACACGACATAGCGGTCGACATAGCGGTTGCCTTCGAATGCGGCGCCATCCGGCCAGGCGCCGTACAATGTGCCCAGACTGTAGACAATCGTCTCGTCGTCGGTTCCGCCCGCGACCGTCTCGGTGCGCTCGATGCGCTTCTTGACCCAGGCGTAGCGGCCGGCATTGAAGGCCGCGCATTCGGACGGGTCGCTCATGGCGCGACCGCCCGTGAACCTGATGCGCAAATCGGGCGCAACGAAGCGACGGGCCGAGGCCGGATCGGGAATCATCAGTATTCTCAGGTATTGATCGACGATGTCGGCAGGCGTCGCGGGGCTGCCCGCCTGTGCTGTCGCGTCTGTCATTCGGCCATCCTCCGCGCCGTTTCGGCTCGCCGGCCCGAGCCGGCCTCCGACAGGGCGTCAGCAAGTCATGTGCCAGATTGTGAACAATCCCGCCAGCAACGTGAAGCCAAAATGCGCCCCGACTGGGCGACACTGGCACGCCGGTTGCAAAGGCCCTCGCAGTCGCCACCGACGAGCCAGGGGTTGTCCCTGCTGCGTCCCGCCGGAGAGTCCCATGGCTGAATTCCTGTCACGCATCACCCGCCGCGGTTTCGCCGCCGGCGTCTCCGCCGTCGCGCTCGGCCTTCTGGCCGGGCCCGTCCTTGCGGCCGATCCGATCAAGATCGGCCTCGTCACGGCCCTGTCGGGCCAGTCCGCCCTGGCGGGCGAGGCGATCACGCGCGGCATGACCATCGCGATCGACGAGATCAACGCCAAGGGCGGCCTGCTCGGCGGCCGCAAGCTCGAACTCGTGCGCCGCGACGACGAAGGCAATCCCGCCAAGGGCGTGACGGCCGCGCGCGAACTGATCTTCCGCGAGAAGGTCGCGGTGCTGTTCGGCGGGCTCGACACGCCGGTGTCCATGGCCATCGTGCCGCTGGTCAATTCCGAAAAGACGCCGTTCATGGGCCCGTGGGCGGCCGGCACGGCGATCACCAAAAATCCCGGCAACCCGAATTTCGCGTTCCGGGTCTCGGCGGTCGACGAGATCGTCAACGTGGGCATGCTCAATTACGCCCAGAAGACCTTCAAGGCCGCCAAGCCCGGCATGATTCTCGTCAACAATCCGTGGGGCGAATCCAACGAGGCGGGCCTCAAGGCGGCGCTCTCAGCCAAGGGCATGACGGCGGCGGGCATCGAGAAGTTCGAGGCCAATGACGTCGATCTCGTGCCGCAGCTCACGCGCCTGAAGGCGGCGGGCGCCGACTCGCTGTTCATGGTGGGCAATGTCGGGCCTTCCGCCCAGGTGGTGAAGTCGCTCGACCGCATGGGCTGGAAAGTCCCGATCGTGTCGCATTGGGGACCGGCCGGCGGCCGCTTCACCGAACTCGCGGGACCGAACGGCAAGGACGTGCATTTCGTCCAGACCTACAGCTTCTTCGGCAAGCAGTCGCCGGTCGGCGAAAAGGTCATCGCGGCCCTCAAGGCGAAATATCCGAGCATCAAGGACGTGGGCGACATCACCCCGGCGGTGGGCGTGGCCAACGCCTATGACGGCATGCATCTCGCCGCGCTGGCGATTGCGGCGGCGGGCTCGACGGACGGCGACGCCGTGCGCCAGGGCTTCTACAAGATCGGCAAGTATGACGGGCTGATCAAATCCTACGACAAGCCGTTCCAGCCCGGCGTCCATGACGCCGTGCAGGCGGACGACTATGTCTGGGCGCAGTTCATCGACAACAAGATCCTGCCGGTCGCGGCGACCAACTAAGCCATGCGCCGCGCCGTCTCCGCGCACTCACGCGGACGACGGCGCGGCGTTTTCTTTGTGACCACGATTCTCGTTCGAGACTGGAAAACGCCATGCTTCTGATGTCCGCGCTGATCAGCGGAATTGGCCTGGGCAGCATGTATGGGCTGATGGCGCTCGGCTTCTACGTCACCTATGCGGTCTCCGGCACGGTGAATTTCGCCCAGGGCAGTTCGATGATGCTCGGCGCCGTGCTGACCTTCGCGTTCGCGCGCACGCTCGGCTGGCCGATGCCGGTCGCGATCCTGTGCGCGCTGGCGCTCTGCGCGGTCTATGGACTGCTGATCGAATTCATCGCGGTGCGGCCCTTCGTCAATCGCGGCTCCGACGCCTGGCTGATGGCGACCGTGGCGCTCGGCATCGTGCTCGACAATGTGGTGATGTTCACCTTCGGCAAGGAGCCCCGCAGCCTGCCCTCGCCGCTGGCGCAGACGCCGCTCGAAATCGGCGGCGTGGGACTCGGCGTCTATCCGCTGCAGGCGATGATTCCGATCGTCGGCCTGCTGCTGGCCTTTGGCCTCTATCTCGTGTCGACGCGCACCCGCTGGGGCTCGGCCATGCTGGCGGTGGCGCAGAACCGCGCCGCGGCGCGGCTGATGGGAATCCCGATCAAGCGCGTCATCGCCTTCGCGTATGCGATCTCGACCCTGTTCGCCGGCATTGCGGGCGTGCTGATCGCGCCGCTGTTCAACGTGCAGTCCGACATGGGCACCCTGTTCGGCCTGAAGGCCTTCGCGGTGGCGATTCTCGGCGGCGTCACGAGCGCCTGGGGGGTGATGATCGCGGGCCTTCTGTTCGGCGTCGACGAGGGACTCGTGACGGCGCTGATCGGCTCCGGCTACACGCAGATCATCACGTTCGCGCTGGTGATCCTGGAGCTGGCCTGGCGGCCGAATGGATTGTTCGGCCGTGCGGAGGTCAAGAAAGTATGAGCCTCACATTGTCGAAGATCGTTGCGCCGCAGGCGCTTCCATCACGCCCGGCCGGCCGCATGGCGGCCGTGGCGCAGACCGCGGCGGTGCTCGGCCTGCTGATCGCCGGCGCCGCCATGGCGCTGACCATGAACGGCTATTACGTGTTCGTGCTGGCCAATGTGGCGCTGCTGGCGCTGGTCGGCGTCGGCATGAACGTGCTGATCGGCCTCTCGGGCCAGATCTCCTTCGGGCATGTCGGCTTCTACGCCATCGGGGCCTATGTGGTGGCGATCCTCACCAAGGCGGGCGTCAGCTTCTGGCTCGCGTGGCCGCTGGCCGCGCTGCTCGCCGGCGTCATCGGGGCGCTGCTCGCGCTGCCTGCGCTGCGCGTCAAAGGGCCCTATCTCGCCATGGTGACGATTGCGTTCGGCTTCATCGTCGAACATTCGATCGTCGAGATGCGGAGCCTGACGGGCGGGCAGAACGGCATCATGAGCATCGTGTCGCCGAGCCTCGGCTCGCTGGCGCGCGGCGAGCGCGCCGTGACGCTGCTGGCGCTCATGGCGGCGGGCGTCGCCTACGGGCTCTACATCCTGCTGTCACGCGGCGTCTGGGGCGCGGCGCTGCGGGCCGTGCGCGACACCGAGACGGCGTCGGAATCGATCGGCCTCAATCCGCTGGCGATCAAGACCGTGGCGTTCGCGGTCTCGGCCGTCTGCGCGGGCGCGGCCGGCGGCCTCTTCGCCTCGCTCTCGGGTTTCGTGACGCCGCATACGTTCGGGTTTTCGCAATCGATCCTGTTCGTGCTCGTGGTGATGATCGGCGGCGCGGGCTCGGCGGCCGGGCCGCTGATCGGCGCGCTGATCGTCGGCGTGCTGCCGGAGCTTCTGTCGAGCCTCGAGGATTTCCGGCTGCTGTTCTTCGGCCTCCTGCTGCTCGTGGTGCTGTGGGTGGCGCCCGGCGGCGTCGTGGGCCTCTGGAACGCGCTCGTGGCCAGCGTGGCGGGCCTGTTCGCGGGTCCGCGCGACAGCGCCGTCGCGCCCGTCGCCGCGCCGTCCGCCGTCGTAGCCGCGCCGCTCTCCCAGCGCATGCGGCAGACGCTCGCGGCGGAGGAACTGAGCATCAGATTCGGCGGCGTGCAGGCCGTGGCGGGCCTGTCGTTCGAGGCCAAGCCCGGCCATGTGACGAGCCTGATCGGGCCCAATGGCGCCGGCAAGACGACGGCGCTCAACATGCTGAGCGGCTTCTACCGGCCGACGAGCGGGGGCTTTCGGCTGGGCGCGCGGCGGCTCGCGGGCGCAGGCGCGCTCGCCATCGCGCGTTGCGGCGTCGCCCGCACCTACCAGACCTCGCAATTGTTCGGATCGCTCAGCGTGCAGGACAATGTGATCCTGGCGATGGGGCGCGGCAAGCTCGGCGGGCTGTTCGGCTCGGCGCGGTTGCGCGCGCCCGAGTCACGCGAGCGGGCCGGGCTGCTGCTGGCCTTCTGCGGTTACGCCGGCGATCCGACGACGCTCGCGGCCGACCTGCCGCATGTCGACCGGCGCCTTGTCGAGATCGCCCGCGCGCTCGCCTCCGATCCGGACGCGCTGCTGCTCGACGAACCGGCGGCGGGCCTGTCGTCCGAGGACAAGGAAAGGCTGGCGGCGCTGCTGACGCGCATCGCGCGCTGCGGCCTCGCGGTGGCGCTGGTCGAGCATGACATGACGCTCGTGATGGGCATTTCCGACCAGATCGTCGTGCTGGACGCGGGACAGCGTCTGGCCGTCGGGACGCCGTCCGAAATCCAGTCGAATGCGGCCGTGCGGCAGGCCTATCTTGGCGAGCAGGGCGGACTCGCGGCGGCGCCGCGCGGTCCTGCGGCGGAGGGCGCGCAGCCGGAGGAGATGCTCGGCGTCAATGCGCTGGTGGCGGGATATGGCGCCGAGCCCGTGCTGCATGGCGTCGACGTGCAGGTGCGCCGCGGCGAAGTGGTGGCGCTGCTGGGGGCCAATGGCGCGGGCAAGTCGACGCTCATGCGCGTGCTTGCGGGCCTGCACCGTCCGGTGGTTTCAGGCGGCGTCAGTTTCGAGGGGCGCGACGTGACCGGCCTGCGGGCCGAGCAGATCGTCGGGCTCGGCATGGTTCTGTCGCCGGAAGGCCGTCAGGTTTTTCCCGAACTCTCGGTGCTCGACAACATCCGGCTCGGGGCGTTCCTGCATCCGCAGGACCGCGAGGAGCGCGTCGAGCAGATGCTGGCGCGCTTCCCGCGCTTGCGCGAGCGGCTGCACCAGCGCGCCGGGCTGCTGTCGGGCGGCGAACAGCAGATGCTCGCCATCGCGCGCGCGCTGATGTCGAAGCCGCGCATCCTGCTGCTCGACGAGCCGTCGCTCGGCCTCGCGCCCAAGATCGTCGCGGAATTGTTCGCCGCGCTCGACCAGTTGCGGCGCGAGGACATGACGATCCTGCTGGTCGACCAGATGGCGGCGCTGGCGCTGTCGCTCGCCGACCGGGCCTATGTGATCGAGGGCGGGCGCATCGTGGCGCAGGGCGATGCCGCAAAAGTCGCCAGCGATCCGATGCTCGCGCGCGCCTATCTGGGAGGCTGATCCCGCAACCGCACAGGCGGCGCGCGGATGCGTGCTTGCTTTCGCGTCAGCCGCGTCCACAATATGAGCTTCCCACTCTGCTGACTAACTAGTTAGTTTTTGCGGGATCGTTCATCCGGCTGCGCGCGACATCGCGTCCGGCCCTGCCGAAGGATGCCGCGGACCTTGTCGATGAGCATGAAATCCGCCGATGCGGCCTTGCGCGCGACGGCTCCCGCCCGGGCGGCGGCGCCCGTGCGGACCCTGGCCCGGCCCTCCCTCCTGGCCTCGCTGGCGCCGGCTCTGCTGGGCCTTGTGGTTCCGGGCGCGTTTCTGGTGTTGTGGTGGGGCGTGGTGGCCGCGGGGGTGTTTCCGCCCTCGGTGCTGCCGTCGCCCTTCACGGTCGCGGCCGCAGCCTTCGACTGGGCGTTCGGCGATCCGCAGAACGGCGGCTATTCGGGCACGCTCGCTCAGGCCATCTGGGCCAGCGGACAGCGCGTGCTGCTCGGCTATGCGATCGCCATGGTGCTGGGCGTCGCCATCGGGGTGCCGACGGGCGCGAGCAGGCTGATGGGCCATCTCGTCGATCCGTTCATCCATCTGTTGCGGCCGATCCCCGTCACCGCCTGGGTGCCGCTGTCGCTCGTGTTCTTCGGCTTCGGCTTCAAGGGCGCGGTGTTCCTGGTGGCGCTCGGCTCGTTCTTCCCGATCGTCGTCAACACGATCGAGGGCGTGCGCGGCGCCAACCGCAGTCTCGTCAAGGTCGGGCGCATGCTGGGCGCGCGCGGCTGGCGGCTGCTCTGGTATTTCATCCTGCCGGCCTCGCTGCCCTCGGTCTTCGTCGGCCTGCGGCTCGGCATGGGCATTTCATGGGAGCTGATCATCGTGGCGGAGATGATGAGCGTGAAGTCGGGCATCGGCTACACGCTGCTCGACGCCTATTCGTTCGGGCGCTTCGACGTCGTGATCGCCGCCATGATCGTGCTGGGGGTGATGGGCTTCCTGTCGGACCGCGTCATCGTGGCGGTGCAGTCGGTGGCGCTGCGGTGGCATCGCGAGGTGAGCATCCATGCCGAGCAATGAGACGCGCGACAGCGACGCGATCCTGCGCTGCGAACGGCTCGACCGCACCTTCGTGTCGCGCGACGCGGGCGAAAACCGCGTGCTGCAGGACATCAATTTCGAGATGCGCAAGGGCGAGTTCGTCGTGCTCATCGGGCCGTCGGGCTGCGGCAAGTCCACGCTGTTGAACATCATCGCGGGGTTCGACCGGCAGACGGCCGGCCTAGCGCTGATCGATGGCCGGCCGATCGCGGGGCCGGGTCCCGACAAGGCGATGGTGTTCCAGGATTACGCGCTGCTGCCGTGGCTGAACGCCCGCGAGAACATCGAGATCGGGCTGAAGATGCAGCGCATGCCGGCGGCGCAGCGCACCGAGACGGCGCTGCGCTTTCTCGAACTCGTCGGCCTGGCGGAAGCGGCGGAGCGGCCGGTCTACAAATTGTCGGGCGGCATGCAGCAGCGCGTGTCGATCGCCCGCGCGCTGGCGCTCGAGCCCAAGGTTCTGTTGATGGACGAGCCGTTCGGGGCGCTCGACGCGTTCCAGCGCGCCATCATGCACAAGGAGCTCGTGCGCATCTGGCGCGCCACGCAGGCCACCATCATCTTCGTGACCCACAGCCTGGAAGAGGCGGTTTTCCTGGGCGAACGCGTCGTCGCCATGACGCCCAGGGCGGTCGGGCTGACGGGCGAATTGCGGATCGACATGCCGCGCCCGCGCGATCCGCTGTCGCCGGAATTCGCCGCGGTGAAGCGGCGCCTGTTCGAGATGATCACCAGCCATCTGACCGAAGAGGTCGCGGTCTTCGCCGAATGAAACAGGGAAAACGCGCATGATCATGACAGCACCACGGGCCGGATTTGGCGCACGCCTCGCGCTCGCAGCCATGACGCTGGCGGCGAGCCTCGGCCTGCACGCCCAGGGGGCGCGCGCGCAGGGCGCCAAGCCCGCCGATCTCGGCACGATCACGGTCGGCTGGACCAAGACGACGGCCGGCATGTCGGTGGTGATCGCCGAGCGGCTGGCGGCCAAGCACGGGCTCAAGATCGAGTCGGTGAATTTCAACAACGCGGTCGACGTCACCACCGCGATGGTCAACGGGCAGCTGGACGTCGGGCTTCTGACATCCGCGCATCTCGTGCGCGCGGTGGAGACCAACCTCGACTTCGTGCAGATCGCCGGAAACTCGCGCGGCAACGTCACGATCATCGCGGCCAAGAAGCTCGGGCTCGCGCCCGGCGACTGGAAGGGCCTGCAGGCCGCCACCGACAAGAAGAAGCTGCGCATCGCCTCGTCGCGCGGCTCGATCAACGAGCTGTTGTCGATGGCGACGTTCGCGCAGAGCGGCATGAACGTCGAGAAGGATTTCGAACTCGTCAATATCGCGAATTTCGCCCAGCACGCCCAGGCGCTGCGCTCGGGCGAATTCGACATCGTGTTCTCGACCGAGCCCGGCGGATCGCTGATGGTGTCGGAAGGAATCGGCATCCTGTTCCAGAAGCCCGACATCACGCCGGCGGGATCCGTGCACACGATCTATACGGTGAAGCGCGACTGGCTGGCGAAGAACCGCGCCAAGGCCAAGGCGCTGCTGGCGACGCTGGTCGAGGCGACCGCCTGGCTGAACGAGGATGCGGCGCGCACGCAGGCGGAAGCCCAGAAGATCTTTCCGGTGAAGCCCGACGTGCTGGCCGCGTCGCTGAAGCTCAACCGCTGGGACGTGCGGCTGGCGATTCCCGAGACACAGGCCCTGGCCAAGATCGCGGCTGAACAAAAGTTCGCGAAGACCGACGTGTCGGCGCAGATTCCCGCCGCGATGGACGATAGTCTCCTGAAGGAACTCGGCGCCGACAAATGAGCCGCGGCGCGCGGGTTCGCGGAGGAGCCCATGCGCGCATACTGGCCGGAGATTCCCTACGCAGACTGGCGTGAGACATGCTCGGCGCTGCATCTCTACACGCAGATCGTCGGCAAATACCGGCTGGCGCGCACGCCCTGGGTCAATCACTCGTGGCATGCGACGCTCTATCCGACGGCGCGCGGCTTCACCACGTCGCTCGTGCCGGACGGACCGAGCGGCATCGAGATCGCGTTCGATCTCCTCGATCATCGGGTGATCGGGCAGGGCGGCGACGGACGCGCGGGCTCGTTCGCGCTCGCGCCCATGTCGGTGGCGCAGTTTCACGCGCAGACGATCGAGCTCGTGCGCAAGCTCGGCGGCGACGCGACATTCGACGGCGCGCCCAATGAAATTCCGGACGCGCTCGCCTTCGCGCAGGACGACGCGCCGCGGCCCTATGACGGCGATGCGGCGACGCGCTTCTTCCAGGCGAGTTCGGCGGTCGCGCGCGTGTTGCAGGCGTTCCGCACGTCCTATCTCGGCAAGGTCAGCCCCGTGCATCTGTTCTGGGGCAGTTTCGACCTGGCGGTGACGCGCTTTTCCGGACGCCCGGCGCCGCTGCATCCGGGCGGCATTCCGCGCCTGCCCGACGCGGTGACGCGCGAGGCCTACAGCCACGAAGTCTCGTCGGCGGGGTTCTGGCCGGGCGGCGGGCCGGTGGATTTCGCCGCCTTCTATTCCTACGCCTATCCGGCGCCCGAAGGTTTCGCGCAGGCGCGCGTGCGGCCTGATGCGGCGGCCTTCAACGCGGCCTTCGGGGAGTTCATCCTGCCGTATGACGCGGTGCGCCGCGCACCCGATCCGGAGGCCGCCCTGATGGCCTTTCTGGAGAGCAGCTACCGGGCGGCGGCGGATCTCGGCGACTGGCCGGCGGAGGGGCTCGAATGCGCTCCGGGCGCGCCCCGGCGTCCGCGCGCGCTGGCGTAGACAGGCGGCCTGAAACGGGCCGGGCTTTGCGGCGGAGCCGCGCTCCCGTAAGCTCGCGCCGATCCGCCGTTCAGCGCGGACCCTCGGGAGGACCATGGCGCGTCTCATCGCTTTCTTCATCAGCCTCGCGGCGGCGCTGTTCTCCGCGCCTTCCGCTCATGCGCAGGACAAGGGCGGCGAGTTCTTCGCCGGCAAGACGATCCGCATTCTGGTCGGCTATGCGCCGGGCGGCACGGCGGACGCCGATCCGCGCGCGCCGGGCCGTCCCTCGGGGCTCATCTTCTCGGGTCCGGGAAACGGCTTCGAGACCTATGCGCGCCTGCTGGCGCGGCACCTCGGCCGGTTCATTCCGGGCAGCCCGAAAATCGTGGTGCAGAACATGCCGGGAGTCGGCGGACTGAGGGCCGCGTCCTATCTGGCCGGCGAGGCGGCGCCCGACGGACTGACGCTCGCCCTGCTCAACCCCGCCAACGCCACCGCGCCGCTGCTCGCGCCCGCTTCCGCGGCCTTCGATGCGCGCCGCCTCGGCTGGATCGGCAGCATGAACCGCGAAGTTGGAACCTGCGCGTTCTGGACCGCCGGCATCGACCGGGTGGAGGATCTGCGCAAGCGGCAGGTCCTGATCGGCGGCACGGGGCCGCAGGCGCAGGCCACCATCGAGGCTCTGGTCCTGCAGGCGCTGCTGGGCTTCGATTTCCGTCTCATCCTCGGCTATCCCAGCCTCGCCGACATCCGCCAGCCGGCGGAGCGGCGCGAGGTCGACGGATTCTGCGGCTATCTGGTCTCGGCCATGAACGAGACGGCGCGCACGGATCTCGCCGAAGGCAAGTTCCGCATCCTGATGCAGACGGGCCTCGAGCCGCATCCGCTGCTGCCGCCCGACATCCCCAATATTTTCGATATCGCCCCCAACGAGGAGGCGCGGCAGGTCATGAAGGTCGTGTTCGGCCCGTGGGCCTTCGGCAAGCCGCTGGCGGCGCCGCCGGGCGTGCCGGCCGAACGTATCGCCGTTTTGCGCGAGGCCCTGAAGGCGACGCTGGCGGATCCGTCGTTTCTGGGCGAGGCGGCGCGCGGCGGCCTGGAGATCAACCCCGTCGCGCCGGAGGCCATCGAGGCGCTGCTGGCCGAGATCTATGCGCTGCCGGCCGCGGCGATCGCGCGCACGCGCGACATCATCCAGAAGGGGCCGGACTAGCGGCCGCGCCGAAGGGCGCCGCGCACGACGATTCAACACCGGCACGCACGACCAACAGTGCGGCCGACAGGGAGGATGCGAGATGTCATTTTCAGCATGGCGGGGAACGGTGGGAATCGTGCGGCCGACCTATCGGCCGGGCGGCATGGAAGAGCTGATCAAGATGCTGCCGGACGGCGTCGGGGTCATTCCGCTCTTCGCCGAGATCGCGCGCGGCACGCAGGACGAGTTCAAGGAAGCGATCGCGCGCTATCGCCGCAAGGTCGCGAAACTGGCCGAGATCGGCGTCGACGTGATCAACCCGTCGGGCGCGCCGCCCTTCATGGTGCTGGGATATGAGGGCGAGGCCGCGCTGATCCGCGAATGGGAGAAGGACTACAAGATTCCGGTCTTCACGTCGGGCACGAGCCATGTCGCGGCGCTGCGCGAACTGAAGGCGCAGAAGTTCGTGGGCTTCAGCTATTTCGGCGGCGACATCAACAAGATCTACGCGCAATATTTCCGCGACGCGGGGCTCGACCCGCTCGACATGGTGGGGCTCGACGCCCCGTTCCAGAAGGTGCAGGAATATTCGAGCCGCCTCATCTACACTTGGATCCGCCAGACGATGCGCAAGCATCCGGAGGCGCAGGCGATCTACATGCTCGGGCCGGCGTGGCGCACGCTCGACATCGTCGACATGCTGGAACGCGACTGCAAGGTTCCGGTGGTGCATGCGGTCCCGGCGCAGTGCTGGGACATCCAGCGGCATCTGGGAATCAGCCAGCCCGTGCAGGGCTTCGGGCGGCTTCTCGCCGAAATGATCTGAGCCTCCAGCACGGGACGACGCAACATGCGCAAGAATTTCTGGCGAAGCCTCGCGGTCCTGTCGTCGGTGCTGATGACGGGCGCCTCCGCACGGGCGGCGGATTTCTACGAAGGCAAGACGATCACGATCGTGGTCGGGTTCACGCCGGGCGGCACCTACGACCAGATGGCGCGGTTCTATTCGCGCCATCTGCCGCGCTTCCTGCCCGGCAAGCCCACGGTCATCGTGCAGAACATGCCGGGCGCCGGCAGCATGGTGGCGACATCGCATCTGTACAATGCGGCGGCGCGCGACGGCACGGTGCTGGGCGTCATCGGGGGCGGCACCGTCTGGGAGGCGATCCTGGGCAATCCGCAGGCGCGCTACGATCCGAAGGCGTTCAACTGGGTGGGCGGAAAATCGCGCGACAACATCACGTGCCTCGTCTGGCACACATCGCCGATCCGCACGATCGAGGATGTGCGCACGCGCGAAGTGGTTGTTGGATCGACGGGACCGGGCTCGCGCACCATGACGTTCCCGAAGGCGCTGAACGAGCTGGCGGGCACGAAATTCAAGATCGTGGCGGGCTATCCGGGCGGCAATGAAATCACCAATGCGCTGGAGAAGGGCGAGGTCGAGGGCTATTGCGGCTGGGCGCTGGGCTCGCTGAAGCAGCGCGCGCCCGCCTGGTACAACGAGAAGAAACTTCGTTTCCTCGTGCAGTTCGCGACCGAACGCGACCGCGAACTTGCGGACGTTCCGCTCGCCACGGATCTGGCGAAGACGCCGGCGGCGTCGCGCATCATGGAGTTTCTGACCTCGGACGCCACGCTCGCCTGGACGCTGCTGGCGCCGCCGGGCGTGCCGGCCGAACGCGTGGCGCTGTTGCGAACAGCCTTCGAGGCGATGCTGAAGGACCCCGCGGCGCTGGCGGAAGCCGAGCGGGAAAAGCTCGAGATCGGGCCGGTGAGCGGCGCGGATCTTCAGGCGCTGGTCGAAAGGCTCGCGGAGACGCCGGCGGAAACCATCGCGGCCATCAAGGTCATCAATAATGCCAAGTGACCTCCGGATGTCACATGCTTGTCGCATCGCTGACGTGCATGGCAAGATGCGGCGGGGAGAGGCCGCCTCGCAGATGGTCTCCACATGGAGGGAATTCCCATGAAACGCATTTTCGCGGCCGCGGCCACACTCGCGGGCGCCGTCGTCCTGTCGTCCGGCTTCGCATTCGCGCAGGCGCCGAGCGGCAAGGTCTCGATCGTCACCTCCTTCGCCAAGGACGTGACCGACCCGTTCAAGCGCGCGTTCGAGAAGGCCGTGCCGGGCGTGACGCTCGACGTCCAGAACCGCAACACCAATGCGGCGGTCAAGCTGCTGGAGGAAACCCGCTCCAACAATCAGATCGACCTGATGTGGGCCTCCGCGCCCGACGCCTTCGAGGTGCTGAAGGGCAAGAACCTGCTGCAGAAATATACGCCCAAGGCGACCGGCATTCCCGAAAAGGTCGGCTCCTATCCGATCAACGACAAGGACGGCGCCTATTTCGGATTCGCGGCTTCGGGCTACGGCATCATGTGGAACGAGCGCTATGCGCGCGCCAACAAGCTGCCTGATCCGAAGGAGTGGCAGGATCTCGCCAAGCCGGCCTTCTACGATCACGTGTCGATCGCCGCGCCGTCGCGCTCCGGCACGACGCATCTGACCATCGAGGCGATCCTGCAGGGCGAGGGCTGGGACAAGGGCTGGCGCACCGTCAAGGAAATGGCGGGCAATTTCCGCCAGGTGACCGACCGTTCGTTCGGCGTGCCGGAAGCGGTGAATTCGGGCCAGGTCGGCGTCGGCATCGTGATCGACTTCTTCGCGTTCTCGGCGCAGGCGGCGAATTTTCCGGTAAAATTCGTCTATCCGAGCGTCTCGACCGTGGTGCCGGCCAATATCGGCATCATCGCCAATGCGCCCAACCGCGCGGGCGCCGAGGCTTTCGTCGAGTTCATCCTGTCGCCGGCCGGCCAGGAAGTGCTGCTGGAGCCGGGGATCCGGCGTCTTCCGGTGAACACCGCCACCTACGCCAAGGCGCCCAAGGATTACCCGAATCCCTTCAAGGATCCGCAATTCCAGAAGATGGCGCTTTTCGACGTCGACGTGTCCGAGTCCCGCACCGCCGTGGTCGACACCCTGTTCGACCAGCTCATCACGTTCCAGCTCGACGCGCTGAAGGCCGCCACCAAGTCGATCCACGACGCCGAAGCGGCCCTCGCCAAGAAGGACAATGCGCAGGCGCGCGGCCTCGTGAAGGAAGCGCGCGATCTCATCGCGGCGATGCCGGTCGACGAGAAACAGGCGGCCAGCAGCGACCTTCGCGGCGCCTTCACGGGCGGCAAGCAGAAAGGCGCGCGTCA
>JAURVW010000409.1 GCA_030655275.1 Solirubrobacteraceae bacterium | reverse complement strand
CGCATGACTACTCTGATCCTCACCGTCGCCGGAGCGGACCGCCCGGGCCTCGTCGCCGCCGTGGCCGATGTCGTCGATGCGCACGGCGGCAACTGGGAGAACAGTTCGCTGGCCGAGCTCGCCGGCACGTTCGCCGGAGTCATCGAGGTGTCGGTCGCCGACGACCGGGCGGCCGAACTGCAGACGGCGCTGCGCACTCTGCAGGGTCAGGGCCTGCTGACCCTCGCCGTCCTCACCGGCAGCACTGCCGCAGACCCCGAAGACGAGCAGCTCCTCTCGATCCAGGTGCTCGGCAACGACCGCCACGGCATCGTCCGCGAGATCTCGACGGTGCTCAGCTCGCACGCCCTGAGCATCGAGGAGCTGGCGACCGAGACCCGCGACGCCGCGATGGCCGGCGGCCGCCTGTTCGAGGCATCGGTGACCGCACGCGTTCCGGCATCCGTCGATCTCGACGCCCTCCGCGCCGACCTCGAGCGGATCGCCGCCGAGATCCAGGTCGACATCACTCTCGCCTGATCACTCTCGCCTGATCAACCCCGTCGACCCGCCCTCTTCGGTACGACCCGCCCCCTTGTGCACGTGCGAAAGGGGCCGGGTCGCACGAAAAGGGGCGGGTCGACAGAACATCGCGCCTACTCGTCGACGTCGGTGTAGCGCCGCACCCAGTACTCCGTGTACGCCACGTGCGACGACGCCGCAGCGGATGCCGCGACCGGATCGGCGGCGGCGAGCCCGCGAAGGATCGCGCGGTGCCCGGCATCGGAGTGCAGCTTGAGCTCTGCGGCGTCGCCCGCGTCCGGGATCCGGTAGGCCCGCGACCGCGAGCGCAGCACGTCGATCAGGCTCGTGAGCGCATCGTTGCCCGCGACCCGCGAGATGGTCATGTGGAACTGGTGGTCGAGCCGCGAGTGGTCCTCGAAGTCGTCGCTCGCCTCGATCTCATCCAGCACGCGATCCAGCTTCTCCAGCGTCTCGGCGTCGATCCGCGCGGCGGCGAGCGCGGCGGCGTGCGGCTCGAGCACCCGACGCAGC
>JAURVW010000405.1 GCA_030655275.1 Solirubrobacteraceae bacterium | reverse complement strand
GTCCTGATGGTGCCCTTCCTGTTCCCCGACGCGTTCGACCTCGCCACGCAACGCGCCAACTACGACTACTACGAGGCCCGCACCCTCCACAAGTCCTCGCTCAGTCCCGCCATCCACGCCATCGTCGGCCTCCAGGTGGGCGACGCCTCGAAGGCCGAGCGGTACTTCGCCAGGTCCGCCTTCGTGGACCTGGACGACAACCAGGGCAACACCGACGAGGGCATCCACATCGCCTCGGCGGGCGGTACCTGGCAGGTCGCGGTGCTCGGTTTCGGCGGACTTCGACTGCGGGGTGACGTCCTGCACCTCACCCCGCAGCTCCCGGACTCCTGGGAGCGTCTGACCTTCTCCGTCTGCCGGCCCGCGGGGATCGTCCGCGTCGACCTGGGCCACCTCCAGCACCGGTTCACCTGGGAGGGGATGCCTGGCTCGACGGTGTCGTTGTGCGTGGACGGCACGGCACACGACCTGTCGGCCGGCGCTCCTCTCACCGTCGCGTCGTCCACCCGATGAACCGTCGTCTTTACACTGCGTAGGTGGGTATCGACAACGGGACGGCAGGCCCGGGTTCGCCGGCCTCGTTGCGAGAGCAGAACAGGGCTCGCATCCTGGCCGTGCTCGCGTCGGCCGGTGAGCTGAGCCAAGCCGACATCGCGCGACACACGCAGCTGGCTCCCGCCACGGTATCGGCGATCGTGCAGGAGCTCCGGACCGACGGCGCCGTCGCGGTCACCCGGGGAGAGGGCCGACGTCACCTCGTCAAGCTGACCGGCGCCGCCGGGCTGTTCCTGGGCATCGACTACGGACACCGACATGTCACCGTCGCCGTCGCGACCGACGGACGCAACATCCTCGCGGAGGCGAGATCGGACTTCGACCGCGAGATGTCGGCGAGGGACGGCATCGCTCGCATCGGTGAGGCCGTGGAGACGGTCGTCGCCGAGGCAAGAATATCGCGGTCCGACATCGTCGGGGCCGCCATGGGGCTCCCTGCGCCGATCGACGCCGAGACCGGGCGCGTGGGATC
>JAURVW010000317.1 GCA_030655275.1 Solirubrobacteraceae bacterium | reverse complement strand
AGCTCCGGACTGCGCCCGGTCGCGGTGAGCACCCTCAGCTCATGCCCTCCGACGACGAACAGATGGCGTTCGTCGTGTTTCACGTAGTCCGGCTCCGCGACGCTCTGGTCCTGAACGTTGGTGTCGGACGAGTCGAAGGAGTCTTCGTCCTCGGGAACGACCTCGTCGGCGTCGTCATAGCCGGTGCCCATCGCGGGGTTCGGGTTCGGACGTGGCGTCGGGGTGGGCGGCGGATTGAGCGGATCCATCTCGAGCTTCGGATCTCGGAGGTTCGACGCGGACGGCTGCTCCACGTACTTCAGCGATCCGTTGCGCCACGCCGACACCACCTCGTCGCACGTCCGGGCGACGATGAGTCGGTCTGCGGGATCGGCGAAGGCCTGCGTCGTGATTGGCCAGAGGACGAGAAGGACCCCGACCAATCCAGTGGCAACGCGACGCATCCGGGGGACAGTGCCAGGTCCACCCCGCACCGTGGCGGAGCCATACCTCCTCCATACCGGCGGGTGTCCTACCCCGCGAAGGCCGCGAAGCCGAGCGGCTGCAGTCCTGGGAGGCGGTTGGAGGAGACGCCGAAATCGGAGACGGAGAACACGCGATCGCCGACGACGAGGGAGCGCTCGACGGGCGCGAGCTCCCAGGCCGGGCCGTGGGTGATCTCACCGGACTTCGCGAGGCCGGCCGCGCGGGTGGCCGTGACGCCGACGGCCGCGTTGTTGACGCGGTAGGTGGCGGGGTCGTAGCTCGAGACCGGCAGGATCGCCGTGTTCGCGGGCCCCCACCAGAGAAAGGCGTGCGGATCGAACTCGGTCGCCGAACTGCCGCCCACGTCGCTGAGCGCGAGCTGCGACGTGCGCACGGGGGCCGCCGGGTTCGACACGTCGAAGAGCGACACCTGGGCACCGAGGCGCCGGCCGGTCTCCGTCGCGTCCTGGCCCACACCGAGCAAGAGGTCGTCGCCGATGGGGTGCAGGTAGGCGGAGTAGCCGTTGATCTTGAGCTCGCCGACCACCTTCGGGCTGGCCGGATCCTTCAGGTCGAGCGTGTAGAGCGGGTCGGTCTGGCGGAACGTGACGAGGTAGCCGACGTCGCCGATGAAGCGCGTCGCGTAGATCCGTTCGCCCTTGCCGAGCCCGCCGACGCGGCCGACCTGCGCGAGCCGGTTGCCGGAAGGGCGCAGCACCGTCACCGCGCTCTCGCTGTCGGCCTGGGCGGCTCCGGGGAGCCACAGCGGCAACTCCGTCGTGGCGACACGCAGGTCGCCCTGGTACTCCGACATCGAATACGAGTTCAGGACGAACCCGTCGACCGAGCCGCTCGAGGCGTAGGTGGTCTCGCCCGCCTTCGATGCGTCGAAGCGATGGATCTGGGTCTTCATCCGGTCGGGAACGTTGCCGGCCGACTCGATCTCGAGCGCCGCCGTGCTCGCGACGTAGAGGTTGTCCTGCGAGGCGTAGACGGTCTGCGCGCTGGCCATCACGGCGTCGCGATCGACGTTGAACAGGCCGTTGTCGAAGTCGACCGTCAGCACCGTGAGCAGGTCAAGGCCCGCGAAGGTGGTCGGGTGGCGGACCTTGTCGCACGGCACGAGGTTGCGGCGGAAGGTGCGGTCGGTGCGACGGCTCTTCAGCACCGTGCGCGGCACGAAGTCGCTCAGACCGAACTTCGCCCGCAGCCGTTCCAGCTTCCGTGCGCCCGCGGGGGTGTCCGGGATCGCCACCATCGGGTCCTGCGCCGTGGTCGGGCTGTTGAAGACCATCCGGATGGTCCCGTCGGTGAGCCGCGCCGAGACCAGCGAGCCGGGCACGGTCATCTCGCGCACGATCTTCATCGCGGCGGTGTCGCGCACGTCGACTTCCTGCAGACGCGCCTTCTCCACGACCGTGGCCGGCCCCGACACCCCATCGGTGCTCGGTCGCGGCGCGGGGGCGGGCGTCGTCGACTGCGCCGGGCGGGCGATGGAGTCGACGGTCGCGACCGGCGACGGCCCGGCCGGCACGCCGAGCACGAGCAGCCGGTCCTTGCGCAGCAGCAGCTGGGCGCCGGCGTTGCCTTCGAGGTCGAGCTTGGAGATCAGCTTCGGCAGGTCGCCCGTCACGTCAAAGGCCCAGAGCGCCGAGCCGACCACCACGAAGAGGCGCTTGCCGTCGGACTTCGCGAAGTCCGGCTCGTCGACGCCGGCCTCCTGCGTGTTGGTGCCCGAGAACGCCTCCGCAGCGCCCTCGCCCGCGGAGTCGGTCTCGGCCGACACGGGGGCCGCGGCCGGCACGGGCCGGGGCAAGCCCACATCCGGGGAGATCGATCGGGCCTGGGGCTCCGGGCCAGGCCGACGCGGGGAGACGGAACCGAAGTCGCCACCGAGCGCGCGGACGGGCAACGCCGGAGCGTCGAGGCCGTCGCGGGCGTAGTCGAGGAGGTCGCC
>JAURVW010000385.1 GCA_030655275.1 Solirubrobacteraceae bacterium | reverse complement strand
GCACAGCGCGTTCGACACGGTCTGGCCGAGCTTCGTGAGCTCCTGACCGACGACCTTCTTGACCATCAGCACACAGGAGCCGCAGGTCGCGCCGGCCTTCGTGCAGCCCTTGACGGCGGCGGCGTCCCGGCAGCCCTCGTCGTGCACGGCCTGACGAATCCTCCCCGCCGACACGTTCGAGCACGAGCACACGACGGCCGCGTCGGGCAGCTCTCCCCCGGGCGCCTCGACACCGCCCTCTGGAAGCAGATAGGCGGCCGGATCGGCGCCGAGCCTTGCACCCACCATCGGCCGGAGCGCGCCGTACGCGCTCGCGTCGCCGATCAGGATGCCGCCGAGCAGCGTCTGCGCGTCGTCGGAGAGCACGAGCTTCTTGTAGACGCCCGCGACCGGGTCGGCATAGACGACGTCGAGCGCATCCGGCGTGCGGGCCAGCGCGTCGCCGAAGCTCGCGACGTCGACGCCGGACAGCTTGAGCTTGGCGGACTCGTCGTAGCCCGGGAAGCTCGCTTCACCCCCGAGCAGGCGTGTCGCCGCGACCTCGGCCATGGCATATCCGGGTGCGACCAGCCCGACGCAGCGGTCGTCGAAGTTCGCGACCTCGCCGATCGCGAGGATGTGCGGGTCTGACGTGGAGCACCGCTCGTCGATGAGCACGCCACCACGGGGGTGCACGTCCAGATCCGCATTGCGTGCGAGCTCGTCGCGCGGGCGCACGCCGACGGTGAACACCACGACATCGGCTCGCTGGAAGGAGCCGTCCTGGAACTCGAGCGCGGTCACCGCTCCCGACTCGTCCGGATCGAGCCGAGTGGTCCGGGCCTGCGTGCGCACCGTGATGCCGCGCGCCTCGAGCAGGCGCTTCAGCATCCCGCCTCCGGCCTGATCGAGCTGCGCCGACATCAGTCGTTCCGAGTACTGCACGACGGTGGTGTCCACGTCCATCCCCTGCAGCGCCCCCGCCGCTTCGAGCCCCAGCAACCCGCCGCCGATCACGGCACCCCGCAGCGGGCGTCCGAGCGCGGCGGAGCGAACCGCGACGAAGTCCCGCAGCGCCGCGACGTCATCGA
>JAURVW010000315.1 GCA_030655275.1 Solirubrobacteraceae bacterium | reverse complement strand
CTTTTGCGCCAGGCGGTGGATGAGGTGCGCGCTGACGTGCAGCGTTGTATTTAAGGCATCGTTACAATTCAATAGACTGTTCGTGCCTGCGCAGGACTAAGTTGAAGGTAAGCGAAAACGCGACGTCGTGCGCTGGCCCGGAAAGTATCGGAGCGCTGCGCTTCATTAACAATGCAGAGGCGATCATGAATACAAAACCGTTGTGGCGTCATCAGGCAGTATTCTTCTTCGTTTTACAAGCGGCATTGAGCGTGACCGCAACAGCCAGTACCGTTTCTGGCTGGTGGGGCGGCACATGGAGTTGCACAATTGACGGACGGCCCGCCAAAATGAAGTGGGTGCCGGCCAGCACGGATGAGGGAAGCTGCGACGGGGAAACGTGCTCCTCAGCCAGCGGCGCGACCTGGAAGGGATCGTTTTCCGATAACGGCTCTGCCTGGGTACCGCTGACAAACGCGCGCCCCGGAACAAAAGGCGGCCTGTACTTCAATCATGCCGATGGGAATCGCTGGTACCTCCCACCTCCCACGCGCGGGCGCTCAACTGGATGGACGACGTGGCAGAACAAGCGCTACAAGTTGGCTTGCTGGAAGTAGGTCTGACGCGCGGCCAACTTGCGCCTGCGGCTTGGGATCATTTCCCGAACAGACAGCAGAATAGGCGGTGCATAGCGCTGGCTAGCTTTTTTGGCAACAAGGGTATTGGAGCTGTATTCTTGAGATCATTATTCTCAATGATGCGATCCGCGATGACCATTTCCAAATTTTCCTACGCCCTGCCGCTGTTCTTGATGGTGAGTTTCGCTGCCGCCCAATCGAATCCAACTGTCACCATTGAACCAATGTCCGTTGTCCCGCCAGCGGGCAATGGGTGGCAGGTCATGCGCAAGGAAACCGGGATCACTTATCAAAGGGTAAGGTAGAAAAGTGCCGCAGCACGGCGTCTATCTCAATTCGGCTGGATGCATCCTGTGTCATCGCACTTGATCATGCAGGCATTAAGGGAACATTTGGCAATCAAGGAGGTGGCGTGACGCTTGGCGACATACTGGCAAAAGTTAATGAAATTGCCGATGAAGAGACG
>JAURVW010000370.1 GCA_030655275.1 Solirubrobacteraceae bacterium | reverse complement strand
GTAATAAAGACGCGGATGCCGATACCCGGGGTGTTCTGCTTGGACAGCAGGTCAGCCAGGTAATCGTGGGCGGCGTCGGTAATGGTTATGGCAGTCATGGAAACTCCTCACAGGCTTGCCGGCAGTTTACGCCAAATCATTACAGAGGTACAAAGTCCTAGTATTTTTGTCGGGATAGGACAGTCGGATCCTCAATGCCGAACCAGCGCTTGAGCGTGCGATAAGTCGACTTTTCCAGCCAATGGTAGCTCGCAAAGGCGCAAAGCGCCGTTAATACGATGCAAACAGGCAGCATTGCATAGGGGTCTATTCCCGTGCGTTTGACCACCCACAGCCCGGCGCACAGCACCAGCACGTGGATCAAATACACCGAATAAGAGCAATCGCCGAGCATCTTCAAGACACGTGAACCCTGGAAATAAGGCTCCAGGGTCACACAGCTGATAACCAGAACTGCGCTGGGCAGACCCCACTCCAGCGCTCGGGGTACATCCGCCCCGTGATAAATCGCCGCCAGCGCCAACGCGATGCCAGACAACGGCAGCCATGCCCTGGCCCTGCAAAGGCCACGGCGGTACAGCATGCCGATCACAATACCCATCAGGAATTCCAGGACGATGTCGTTGCTGTAAAACCCGCTGGCCAGGTTCAAAGCGGGACCGATGATGCAGCACACGAGATATAACAACCCGGCCACTGCCCACAACCGATAAGACCCGCGAACCCACAAGGCAAAGGCAAACAGCACATAAAACAGCATTTCAAAGTTCAGGGTCCAGCCGATATCCAGCAGCGGATAGACCCCATACCCCCCCGGGTTTTCGGCAGGAATAAACAGCAGCGACAGCAACACATGGCTCGGCACGAGCCGAGCCTCTGGAAACATCGAGGGCACCGTCAGAACCAGTAAGGCCATGAGCAGCGTATAGAACCAATACGCCGGAGCGATCCGCGCCAGGCGCATGAGCATGAATTGCCAGGGCGTCAGCGCCTTGTCCACAGTCGCCAGGAAGATCACCAGGCCGCTGATGACAAAGAATATGTCCACCCCAACGCCGCCCTTGTCGGCAAACAAGTACGCCAGCGGGGTATCTACATCAAATTCAAAAAATACCTGAATGAAATGATGCCCCACCACCACCCACGCCGCCAGGGCGCGTAGTGCCTGCACTGAAATCAACATCATCGGAATACCTTTTCCAGTCCGACAAGGCAAATATCCGACCGCTTCAGCGCCCGCTTGGGGAGATGACTGGATCACTGACAGTCGTTATAGGTTCTTATAACGGTGCATGTCCAATACTCCCTCCTCCACCCGCGTCGTTTCCCGAATGTACTGCGACATGCATGGAGGAACTGCCAGAAGTGTGGATGGCTGCGACGCCATCAATATGAACGATATTCATGCAAA
>JAURVW010000369.1 GCA_030655275.1 Solirubrobacteraceae bacterium | reverse complement strand
CCTGCTCGAGCGCCAGCTCGACGGCACCGCCTACGCCGACCTCCACGAACGGCATGGACTGGGCAACGCCGCTGCGGCGCGCAAGCGCGTGAGCCGCACCCTCGCCGACATCCGCGACTCGTTGGGGAGGGACCGGTCATGAGCTTCTACGACGACCTCGGCGAGCAGCTGAAGGAGGCCGAACTCCTCCTGGAGGCCGAGGAGAGCCGCGCGCCGGCACCGCCGGCCAGGGCCCGCCGCCACCGGCGCGACCGCCGGTTCGGGCTGCCCCGGCCCGTGGCGCTCGGCGGCCTCGCCGCGATCCTCGCCATCTTCGTCTTCGTCGGGCTCAGCACCGACCGCCGCGCGTCGATCGCCCAGGCGGGCCTCGCGATCTTCGAGACGGATGCGGTCGCCACCGACGGCCTGAACATCAGCCCGCGGCAGGCCGACCTCGCCAACGCCAGCACCGCCCATCCCTTCGACACGCCAAACGGCACGGGTTATGCGTTCATGGCCACGCAGGAGAACTCGGACGACGTGCAGGTGTGCGTGTTCGTCCCCAGCCCGCCCGGGACGACGGCCGAAGCGCTCTCGACATGCACCGAGCGTTCCCTGGCCGAGGCGAACGGCGTTCCGGCATCCATCGTGGTCGACGCGCCCGGACGGTCGCTCGACGTGATCGTCCTCCCGGTCGGCACCGACACCGCGCGGTACACGCCGTCGGGCGGCGGGCCGTCGCAGACGCTGCCGTCGGTGAACGGAGTCGTCGTGTTCCAGCCGCCGGCCGAGGGCAAGATCAGTTGGGAGGCCGCCGATGGCAGCCGTAGGTCGGAGGAGGTCATCCGCAACTTCCCGGAGACCAAGCTCGAGGCCAGGTGCAAGGACGGGTCGGTGATCTACGCGGGTAGCGAGGAGACAGGTCGGCGTAACAGGTTCTGCAGCGGGCGCGGCGGCCTGCGCAATCTGTCGGGCGTTCCGCTCGACAAGCCGGAGACGCAGGCGAGGCCGGAGGACCGCAGCCGCTACGCGGCTGGCGCGGTCGCGACCACGCCGACCACTCCCTGACGGGGGCGTAGCGTGGGAGAACGGTAGGGAACACCAGAACGCACCGGATTTCGCTCGTTAAGGACTTCCGTCGTGTCGATGAGAGAGGACCAACGGTCTTCCCCCAGCGTCTCGGTGCCCATGTCCCACTCCCATCTCAAGCGTCGCGCCCTCACGGCCGGCAGCCTCGCGCTCGCCGCCGGCGCCCTGGCTCCGGCCGGCGCCTCCGCTGCCGAGGCCTGGTCGTTCCCCACCGTCGGCGGCGCCAAGCCCGCCGCGGCGTGCACCGCCGATCCGCCCACGACGCAGGCCTTCGCCAAGTACCGCGACCTCGCCGACTACGCCCTGGCCCCCGGCGGTGACTTCGAGACGGGTGCCCCCGGCTGGGTCTTCGCGAATTCGAAGATCGTCGCGGGCAACGAGACCTCCGGCATCACGCCGGGCAAGATGTCGGTCCTGCTCGGCGTCTCCCGCAACGGCGGCGCCGCCTCGATCACCTCGCCCGAGTTCTGCCTCACCCAGGACCATCCGACGTTCCGCGCGGTCGTGAAGTCCGTCGGCAGTTCGGTCTACCGGTCCGGCTTCGGCAGCAACATCGTGTACCGCACGACCACCGAGCTCGGTCAGAGCTTCCTCGACCTCGTCGCCGTCCAGGGCGCCTCCACCTCGTGGAGGCCGACCGCGATCAACCCGCTGGCGACCGAGATCCCCGTGGCGAAGTTCAGCTCGGGCGTGCTCGTGAAGGTGAAGTTCTACCTGCCTGCGTACAACGTGAAGGATGGCGGCGCCATCCAGATCGACAGTCTCATGATCGACCCGTACCGCCGCTCCTAGGCGGGGCGGGCACGAGCATCAGCGCGGCGGCGCCCCGGGTCTGAGCGGACCTCGGGGCGTCGCTGTCGTTCTGGGTCGCGCGGCGCGCGGCTGGTGGCTCAGGCGGGCTTGACGGTGCCGGTCTTCGTGACCGTGCTGCGCAGGAACACCACGGTCACGCGCGTCGACTTCTTCACGCTCAGCTTCGACGGGAGTTTGAGCGCCTTCTTCCCGGTGATCGTGAGCTGGCTGGTGGCCGTCTTCTTGCCCTGGGCGTACGTGACGGTGGCGACGCAGGTGCCGGTGCAGGTGATGCTGCCGAGGGTGCGGGCTCCCTTCGCCTTCTTGGCGGTCTTCAGGACGGTCACCTTCGGTGTGAACCCGAGCGGTTTGGGGTCCGTCTGCGGGCGCAGCCCACCGTCCTCCTCGCTGACGCTGGGCGGCTGGGCCGGCGTGATCGGGCCGATGAGCGCGGAGTTGACGACGATGCGACTCGGGGTCGGCGCGGGAATGGTGGACGGGATGCCGGGGACCGGCGCGGGCCAGGCGCCTGCTGGGAAGACCGAGTCCCTCGCGTAGCGGTAGTCGATCGCGCCGACATACCAACCGGCGTAGGCCGAATCGAGGACCGCCGACGCCGGGCCAGGGGCCAAGGTGACGCACGCCCGGCCGGGCTCGGGGCTCTTGCACAGGCGGATCCGGAGTTCGCTGCGCTCGTCGCCCCAGCCGCCGGTCCACGTGCCGGCCGTGGCCGTCACCGTGCCGCCGACGCGCGGGTCGCCGCCGATCGTCGGCAGGCTCGTGTTGGTGACGCGGCCGGTCCACGTCTTCGAGCGCGCCGTCGTCGTCACGCCGCCCACCACGGTCGTCGCCTCGAACGTGGTGCCGGCGGCGGTGTCGCCCGCCGCATACTGCTGGGTCGTGGCCACGGTCTCCCCGCAGTCCGGTGCGCAGCGCGTCCAGGTGGGCGTCGCCTGGGAGCCGTCGGGCACGTAGTTCGCAACGACGACGGGATCGCCGTTGTCCGAGAAGACGTTCTGCGTGACTGCGACGCCGTCGGCGGCGGCGACCGAAGGGAACGCGAGCAGCGTCAGGAGGGCAGGGGCGAGCGGGACGAGACGCATGACCAGATCTTACGCCCGATACGCGTCGTGTCTGACACGGATGTCAACGAATGGTCAACGTCGCCCGGTTCAGGGGACGCCGACCCCGCGCGGCGGGCGAGAGGGCTCCTCCGACGACGCGTTCGCCGTCGAAGGAGCCCGGTCGACTCAGGCGCCCTTGTCGATGGAGACCGGCTCGGTGCCGGTCTGCGCGTCGAGGTCGTCGTCGCCGGTCGTCTCGGTGAGCTCCGGCATCACGCCCGTGGTCCCGACGGACGCCGTGGTGGCGGTCGTCGTGGATCCACCGTGCGGACGGGCGACGGCCTCGCGACCATCGACCGAGAGCACGAGCTCGCCGTCGCGATCGATCACCTCGACCTGGTCGCCCTCCCTGAAGGTGCCGTCGAGCAACCCGAGCGCGAGCGGGTTCGTGAGCCGTTGCTGGATCACGCGCTTGAGCGGACGGGCGCCGTAGGCCGGGTCGTAGCCGAGGTCTCCGAGCATCGTGCGGGCCCCGTCGGAGAGCGACACCGTGATGCCACGCTCCTTCGTTGCACGCGCGATGAGCCGCTCCGTCTGGATCTCGACGATGCTGCCGATGTCCTCGCGACCGAGCGGGTGGAACTCCACGATCTCGTCGATCCGGTTGATGAACTCGGGGCGGAAGTGCGCCTCCGCGCCGACGCGCCCGCCGGGGATGTTCGAGGTCATGATCAGCACGACGTTGCGGAAGTCGACCGTGCGGCCCTGGCCATCGGTGAGGCGGCCGTCGTCCATGAGCTGGAGCAGGATGTTGAAGACGTCCGGGTGGGCT
>JAURVW010000367.1 GCA_030655275.1 Solirubrobacteraceae bacterium | reverse complement strand
ACTGCTCGAGGTAGGCGTCGATGATCTCCTGCGCCTCCTCGCGGCCGATGTTGAGCCGCTCGGCGAGCCCGTACGACGAGAGGCCGTAGACGATCCCGTAGTTCACCATCTTGGCCTTCGACCGGTGACCGGAGTCGAGCTCGGACGGGTCGAGGCCGTAGACCTTGGCGGCCGTGGCGGTGTGCACGTCCTGGCCCGTGCGGAAGATCTCCTTGAGCGCGTCCTCACCAGCGAGGTGCGCGAGGATCCGCAGCTCGATCTGCGAGTAGTCGGCCGACAGCAGCACGCGGCCCTCGGGCGCCACGAAGCAGCCGCGGATCTCGCGGCCGAGCGGCGTGCGGACGGGGACGTTCTGCAGGTTCGGGTTGGTCGAGGAGAGCCGGCCGGTGGCGGCGATCGCCTGCTCGAAGGTCGTGTGGAGACGGGAGTTCGCGTCGACGAGCTGCGGCAGCGTGTCGAGATAGGTCTTCGTGAGCTGGTTGAGCTCCCGCCAGCGCTCGATCTTCGGGATGATCTCGTGCTCGTCGCGGATCTGCTGGAGCACGCGCGCGTCGGTCGAGAAGCCCGTCTTGCCGCGGCGCTTGCGGCTGAGGTTCAGCTCCTCGAAGAGCACCACGCCGAGCTGCTGCGGCGAGCCGATGGTGAAGGGGCGACCGGCGAGCTCGTGGATCTCGGCCTCGAGGGTGACGAGCTCGGCCTTGACCTTCTCGGTGATGAGCCCGAGCGCGGCGACGTCGAGCCGGATGCCGCGCTGCTCCAGCGCGCGCAGGACCTCGACGAGCGGCAGCTCCATGTCGACCATCAGCGCCGTCTGGCCGCGCTCCTCGATCCGTTCGCGCTGGACGGTCGCGAGCGCCAGGAGGCGGGCGGCCTCGTCGGCGAGGTCGTCGCCGAGGGCCGAGGTGATGCCGTTCTCCTCGAGGAGCTCGGCCAGCGGGTAGCCGCGGCGGGCGACGTCGAGGATGTACGCGCCGACCAGCGTGTCGTGGAAGAGGTTGCGGGGCACGATCCCGAGCGACTTGGCGTCGTGCGCGACGACCGGCCGATCGCCGAGGGCCTCGATGATCTGCCCTGGCGAGTCGAGCTTGCCGGTCACGACGCGGCCCTCCCCTGCGACGGCGAAGACCGTCTCCGTCTCGATCGCGAGCAGCTCGCCATCGGCCACGACGGGCATGCGGACGACGAGCGACACGGGCCCGTCCGGGAGCGACGCGATCGCAGCGACCCCGCCGGTGTCGAGCTCGGCCTCCACGCGGACGGAGGCGGTGACGACGGCCTCCTCCTCGGCCGTGTCGAGGAGGAACTCCTCCAGGCGACGCAGCGGGTCGCGGAGTTCCCAGCGGCGCAGGACCTCGCGGGCCCGGCCACGGTCGCCGACGTTCAGCACGTCCTCGAGCACGACGCCCGTGTCGAGGTCG
>JAURVW010000312.1 GCA_030655275.1 Solirubrobacteraceae bacterium | reverse complement strand
ATCGCTCGGCCGCGCAGTTCGACCTGTCGATGCACGTCGACACCGAGTTCTCGCACCGCATCCACCTCGAATACGCGAGCGACCTCAACAGCCCTGCCAGCGCCTCGCGCATGCTTGAGAACTACCTGAGCCTGGTGGAGCGGCTGCTGGCCCAGCCCGGCCAGAGCCTGAGCCGCGTGGCCACGGTGTCGCCCGCCCACATGAACCTGCTGCGCCACGGCTGGAACGGGGCGCGCGCACCGCTGCCGACGCAGCGGCTGGTCCACCGTTACGTCGGCACCGACGATCCGCAGGTCGCCGCGCAGGTGGCGGTGGTCGATGCCACCGGCCGCGCGTTCAGCTTCGCCGAAGTCGAGGCGGCGTCCAACCGCATCGCCCGCACGCTGCGCGCGCACGGTGTCTCGCGCGGTGCGCGCGTGGGCCTGTGCATCGCGCGCAGCCCGATGATGCTGCTGGCGCAACTCGGCGTGATGAAGGCCGGTGCAGCCTATGTGCCGCTGGACCCGGCCTATCCGGTCGACCGGCTGCGCTTCATGGCGGTCGACGCCGACCTGGCGCTGGTGCTCACCCAGACCGGCGCGCAGGACCTGATGGACGGGCTCGGCATCCCGCTGCATGCGATCGACGCGCCGGCCTTCCTCGGCGACGCGCCCGGCACGCCGCTGGCGCCCGACACGCTGCGCGACGCCACGCCGGCGGACGACGCCTACGTGATCTACACCTCGGGCTCGACCGGGCAACCCAAAGGCGTGAAGGTGCCGCATCTGGGCGTCGTCAACTTCCTCGAAGGTTTCGCGTCGATGCCGGGCATGGGCCCGGCGGATTGCGTCGTTGCCATCACCAGCCCGTCGTTCGACCCTTCGGTGCTCGACCTGCTGCTGCCGCTGCGCGTGCGGGCGCGGCTGGTCATTGCCTCGCAGGACCAGACGCGCGACCCGTTCCTGCTGCGCGCGCTGCTGGAGCAGAGCGGTGCCACGCTGCTGCAGGCCACGCCCTCGGCCTGGCGCCTGCTGATCGACGCCGGCTGGCAGGGCACGCCGACCTTCCGCGCGCTGATCGGCGGCGAGGCGCTGCCGCCGATCCTGGCCGAGCGCCTGATGGCCCGCACCGGCGAGCTGTGGAACATCTACGGGCCGACCGAGACCACCGTCTGGACCACCGGCTGGAAGGTCGATCGGCCGCGCGAGCGCATCACCATCGGCCGGCCGATCCCCAACACCACCGTCTGGGTGCTCGACCCGGGTGGCCGCGTCTGCCCGATCGGCGTGCCGGGCGAGCTGCACATCGGCGGCGTCAACGTCACGGGCGGCTACCACCGCCGCGACGACCTCACGGCCGCGGCCTTCGTGCCGGATCCGTTCGGCGACAGCGCCGGCGCCCGCATGTACCGC
>JAURVW010000347.1 GCA_030655275.1 Solirubrobacteraceae bacterium | reverse complement strand
GTCCTGCGCCGGCGCCACCCCGGCGGTGATCGCTCCCCGCAGCAGATCGGCGACGGTCTCCCGGTAGTCGGCGCGGAACTCGAGCCGGACGCGCTCGACGGCCGGATCGACCGGTTCGGCGATGAGCGACCACGCCAGGGTCGGGTTGGCCAGGGCGCGGCGGGCGAAGGTGGTGATGATCGCGTCGATGCTCGCCACCGGCGTCGGCGCCTCGGCGGCGGCTGCGCGGGCCGCTTCCATCTCGTGTCCGCAGACCTCCCGGAACACCTCGACGAACAGGTCGGACTTCGAGGGGAAGTGCCGGTACAGGGTGCCGGCGGCGACCCCGGCCGCGTCGGCGATCGCGAGGACCGACGCGCCGCCGTACCCGTGGGCCTCGATGAGGTGCCGGGCGGCCGAGACCAGTCGGTCGCGGGTTGGCAGCGCCGCGGTCGTCACGCCGGCAGGGCCCGGTCGATGATCGCGCGCGCATCGGTGCCGGAGGGCAACGTGCCGTAGACCCGGCCGCCGGCTCCCCCGAGGCGCGCCGCGCAGAACGCGTCGCTCACGGCGGCCGGCGCATGCCGCACGAGCAGGCTGGCCTGCAGCGAGACGGCAAGGTCCTCGACGAGGCGCCGCGCACCGAACTGCAGCTCGAACGCGCGCTCGGCCGAGCTGCGACCGTCGTCCCCGGCCAGCGTCACCGCGCGCTCCACCACCCCGGCGACGTGCGCGTCGAAGGCCGCGTTGGCGCCGCCCGCGAGCGACACCTCCTGCAGGAACGCGTGGAGCGTCTCGGGCTCCCGCTCGATCGCGCGGAGCACGTCGAGCGCGGCCACGATGCCGGAGCCCTCCCAGATACCGCCGAGCGGAGCGTCGCGGTAGAGCCTCGGCATCCCGGAGTCCTCCACGTAGCCGTTGCCACCGAGACACTCGAGCGACTCGGCCGCGTGCGCCGCGGCACGCTTGCACACCCAGTACTTCTCGACGGCCGTCGCCAGGCGCCGGAACGGTGCGTCGGCCTCGTCGTAGGCGCGGGCCACGCGCAGCGCCGTCGCGGTGGCGGCCTCGGACTCGAGTGCCAGGTCGGCGAGGACGTTCATCATCGCCGGCTGATCCACGAGGCGTGCGCCGAAGGCCGAGCGGTGGCGGGCGTGGTGGATCGCCTCGACGGTGCCCGATCGCAGCGTGGTCGCCGCCCCGAGCAGGCAGTCCAGACGGGTGTGGTTGACCATCCGCACGATCGCCGGCACGCCCCGGCCTTCCTCGCCGACGAGCGTCGCGCGGGCCCCGTGGAACTCGACCTCCGAGGAGGCGAGCGACCGCGTGCCGAGCTTGTCCTTGAGGCGCTGGAACTCCATGCCCGGGCCGCGCTCGACCAGGAAGCACGAGGGCGCATCGGACTCGTCGGTCGTCTGCGCGAGCACGAGGAACACGTCGCACGGCGGGTAGGAGCAGAACCACTTGTGGCCCCAGAGCTCATGGTCACCGTCGCCGACGGGGGTGGCCCGCGTGATGTTGGCCCGCACGTCCGAGCCGCCCTGGCGCTCGGTCATCGCCATGCCGGCGATCGCGGCCGTCGCCGGATCGGTCGAGGTGAGCCGGGGCTCCCACGCCGCGGCCGCCTCGGGGGCGCCGTCGCGCAGCGCCGGCACCACCGCGTAGGTCATCGAGATCGGACACATCACGCCGAGGTCGAGCGCGCCGTAGGTCATGAACGACGCGGCACGGACCACGTGGGCGCCCGGCCGCGGGTCGCGCCACGGCAGAGCATGGAGGCCCCGCGAGACGGCGCCGTCGATCAGCCAGGTCCACGACGGATCGAGCTCGACCTCGTCGATGCGGTTGCCGTAGCGGTCGTGCGTCTTGAGGACCGGCTCGTTGGCCTCGGCGCGCCGTGCGTGGTCGCGCGCCTCGACGCTCCCCGCGACCTCGCCCGCCTCGCGCACCCGATCGGCACCCCAGCCGCCACCCTCGCGATCGAGCGCCTCTCGCAGTGGAGCGTCGCCCTCGAAGAGGTTCGCGGGGGCAAGGGGCGGCGCCTGGTTGTCGACCCGGCGCGTCAGGGCGTGGCGGGCATCATGCTCGCCGGCAATGTGAATAGCCATTCACGCAGCCTTGTGAATCACGATTCACCTGTCAAGCGTACGTTGTACGCCCGGTCCGGGTCTCCTGCCCATCCGGGCGCAACGAGACGACTTCGTCCCAGGCGCGCCAGAAATCTGGACGAATGCCCAGAGTTGCCCATACCGAACGCTTGTCCGGGGTTAGATGGTCGCGGTTCGTGCGTCGCTCCCGCTCTCAGGGAGTCGCCCCCCGCGCGCGACACGAAAGGACCCACATGAAGCCGATTCCTGCCCTCGGCGCGCTCGCTGCGGCGATCGCACTCGCTGCACCGGGCGCCGCCTCCGCCGCCCCGATCACCTCCCTCTTCGGTGGCGCGGTGAACTGCACCACCTCGCCCTCGGGACCGACCGCCGGGCAGCGCTTTTGCCAGGGCGCGACGGCCCCGTACTTCGTCTCGACCGTCCCCTCCTTCGACGGCACCCCGATCGACGTCTCCGTCACCCTGCCGCCCGCACCGGCCTCCGGCGACGACGGCAACTTCCCGGTCGTCGGCGTCTACCACGGCTACGGCAGCTCGAAGATCCTTCCGACCGATGCGACGAACGCCCAGCGCTGGCTCGCCCAGGGCTACGCCGTCTACTCGATCACCGACCGTGGCTTCTGGGGCTCCTGCGGCGTGCTGGTCGGACGCGGCGCGTCCCCGGCCTGCTCCAAGGGCTACATCCAGCTCATGAGCGCCAAGTACGAGGTGCGCGACGCGCAGTACCTGCTCGGCCGCCTCGCCGACGAGGGCGTGATCAACGGCCAGAAGATCGGTGCCGTCGGCGGCTCCTACGGCGGCGGCATGGCGATGCTCCTCGGCGCCCTCAAGAACCGCGTGATGATGCCCGACGGCTCGCTGGTCCCGTGGACCAGCCCCGGCGGCAAGGCGATGCGCATCGCGGCGGCCGCCCCCGAGTACGGCTGGTCGGATCTCGTGGCGTCGCTGCAGCCCAACGGCAGCACCCTCGACTACGCCGCGCAGAACCCCTACGCCGGCCCGAACGGCGACCGGCGCTTCGGGGTCCAGAAGCAGAACTGGAACGCGCAGCTCTACGGCGGCGGCGCGCAAACCGGCTGGTACGCACCGCTCGGCCAGGATCCCGGGGCCGACATCACGGCCTGGAAGGCCTTCAACGACACCGGCGGCCCGTACGACGGCAGCCCGGTCGCCGCAGCCCAGGTCGCGGAGTTCCCGAACCACGGAGCGTCGACCATCGACGCGTCGATCGCTCCGGCCCCGATGATCATCTCCAACGGCTGGAACGACGACCTCTTCCCGGTCGACGAGGCCGTGCGGTACTACAACCGCACCCGCGCCCTGCACCCGACGGCGCCGATCGTGATGTACCACGCGAACTACGGCCACCCGAACCGCGGCGGCTCGCCGCCGGTCGACGACGTCCGCGCGGTCTACACTGCCGAGACGCTCTTCTTCAACCGCTACATCAAGGGCGAGGGTGTCGACTACGCGAACGTGCAGGGCGGCGTGACCATCGCCACCAGCAAGTGCAACGGCATGACGCCGACCAAGGGCGACACGTACTCCGCGGAGAACTGGGCGTCGCTGTCGGCCGGTGAGCTCCGGGTCTCCGGTGTGCCGTCGCAGACGATCGCGGCCACCACGACGCCGGCGACGACCTACGAGGGCGGCGCCGTCACGGTCTGCACCGACGGTCCCGCGACCGACACCGCGGGCGCGGCGACCTACTCGACGCAGCCGGCTCCGGCCGGCGGCTACACGATCGCCGGTTCGCCGACGGTCGTCGCCGACCTCGCGGTCACGGGTGCGAACGACCAGGTGATCTCCCGGCTCTACGACGTCGATGTCGCGGCCGGCACCCAGAAGCTGATCGCCCGCGGCATCTACCGCCCCACCGGGGTCGGCACGAGCCGTCAGGTGTTCCAGCTCCATCCGCAGGCCTACGCGATCGCCGAGGGGCACCGCGTGAAGCTCGAGCTGCTCTCGGGCGATGCCCCGTACGCGCGTGCGGCGACCGGTCAGAACCCGGTCGGCGTGAGCGCCCTGGATCTGCGGATCCCGACGATCGAGGAATCCAACCCCGCCGCGAACATCAACGCCCCGGCGCCGCAGGTGCTGCCCGCCGGATACACGCTGGCCTATGACGAGAAGGAGCCGACGGTCGTCGCCCAGCCGACCACGCCCATCGTGATCCCGCCGATCGTCACGGCCGTCCCGGCCGACACGACGGCGCAGAAGCCGCGCGATCCGCTCACCGTCAAGGAGGCGCGGGCGGCGCTGGCCGACAACCCCACCGGCGTGAAGGTGTCGAAGTCGCGCAAGACGATC
>JAURVW010000338.1 GCA_030655275.1 Solirubrobacteraceae bacterium | reverse complement strand
TGCGCTGATCATCCGAGACTCTCCTTGCATTTCGATCTGGCGTGTTTGTTCCCACCGGCTCGTTCCTTCCTTTTGTTTTGTGCGTCTACTTTTATCCGCACAACTGATGCTCAACTTAATGGCAGGGACTGACTCACGCTTGATCGATACCAAATTAAGTGATCGGAAAAACTTTGGCTGACCGAAAAGGATGCACCCCCTCATGTTACTCCGGTAGAGGGTTGACGTCGAGAGTGAACGTTTTAGAACGTGACTGCATCCCAATTGTTTTTGATCTTCCCCTCCTATCTCAGCGCCACCTCTCCACTCCAACTACCTTCCCCGTGATTTGATGAAACCTTAATGGCAGGGACCTGACCCACAATTGAACGAGAATACATTAAGTAATCGGATTCCCCGGCTGATCAAACAGGATGTTCCCCCCCTCGCCTCCTCCTCTCCCGTTCGTTCCCCTCTTTCCTCCCGCATTCAGGGCGCCTTCCCCCGAGAAACTGATGAAACCAAAGTTCTGTGATTCCGTATTTTCCAGCGGATGTGCCTTGACGAGACCATACCTTTAAAGATCCAAATGGGTCGGCTGACAGTGCGCTTCTCTCATCCCTCTGTGCCCCTCCCCAACTCTTTGTTGCAATTGTCTGTCTCAGTTGTTTGCTGCTCAAGGAGTTCCGTAGACACCGTAGCCGTGTATCCAGTCGCGTGCGGTGTGTGGTGATCATCCGAGACTTCGCAGTTTTCCCGCTCTGCCCTCCTTTCTCCCTCCTCACACGTTTGCCACGATGAGCTCCGCTGGTGCGGGGTGCGGACTTCAAATCCGTAGGCGGGCTGTCCCCGCAGCTGTTCGATTCGGCCTTTGTGGCGTCGCTATTCTCTCTCGGTTGTCTTCATCTCGTGCCTGAACTCTTTCCCTCCTTCTACCTGCTCCTCGAACCTTCCTTCATCTTCATGTTCCTTCGATGTTCCTTGCGCTGTTCTGATTTCGCTTCCTCTGTTTAACGAGAGCTCTGTCGAACTAGTTAGACCCTAGGCCCCCAATTTCCACTAGTCAGTTTTCATTAGTCAATGCGTCGTGGCTC
>JAURVW010000336.1 GCA_030655275.1 Solirubrobacteraceae bacterium | reverse complement strand
GGCCGCGCCACCGCGATCGCGGCCGCCGCGCTCTCCGCCGTCGCCCCGGCGGCCCGCGCCGAACCCGTCGCCGAGACCTCCCTCACGCCCACGGGCGCGCAGATCGGCGAGTCGCGACTCCGCGATCCCCGGCCCGTCGTGCGCGTGGTCGAGGTCGCGCCCGACGGCACCCGCGGCACCACGGTCACGGTGTCCGACCGCTCCCGCGCGGCCCGGCTCGTCGGCGGCACGCAGGTGAAGGCCGGCGCGGTCGCCGTCGCCTTCGACCAGCAGCTCGGCGACGGCCGCTGGGAGCCGATGCTCGCCTACCGTCCGGCCGGCTCGACCCTCTTCCTGCCGTCCGTCGCGACCGGCCCGGCACACCGCGACACGACCGCCGGTCACGCCGATCCGGTCGTCCTCGGCCCCGACGGCTCGGGCATCGTGCTCGGCTTCGGCAGCACGCACCGCGACACGTTCGTCAAGCGCCTCTCCGCCGACGGCACCCTCGGCCCCGCCATCGTGATCGCCCCGCGGTCGATCGGCAGCGTGCTCGCGCGCGCCGAGGTGAGCGCCTCCGGCACCGTCGTGATCGCGATCGCCGCCCGCCAGGCCGTCGACGGCCTCTACGACGACGAGCCCGCCTTCGCCTCGAGCATCTACGCGACGACGCTCCCGGCCGGCGCGTCCCGCCCGACGCCGCTGCAGCATCTCTCCACGAGCGCCAACCCGGACGACGCCCTGCCGTCGCTGGCGGTCGTCGTCGACGAGGACGACTACGCCGTCGTCGAAGCCGGCCGCTTCGCCCCGAGCCGCACCGAGTCCTGGGCGGGCCCGGCGACCGACCTGCGCTAGGTCGTGGGTGCGAGCGGCGACCGCGTTGGTCGCCGGTCGAGCGCTTGTTAGCGTGCTCGCATGAGCTACGACCTGTACGCGTTCAAGCTGCCGCCGGATGCCGATCCGAGCGACTACGCGACGGAGGTCGTGGAGTCGTTCGACGAGGTCGGCGAGCCGGACCCGTCCGCGCCGAGCGTCGAGTCGATCGTCGCGGTGTTCCGGACCGTCTTCCCCGAACTGGAGGTGGCCGAGGAGGACGAGGAGAGCGCGATGCTGCTGCTCGAGGAGCGCCTCGTGAGCATCGACGTGTTCCCCACCCACTGCGACGTGTGCGTCTCCTACGGCGTGCCGAAGGACGCGGCCTGGTTGGTCGGCGTGCTCGGCCGCATCGCCGGCGCGGCCTCGACGGCCGGGCACGAGACGCTCTTCGATGCCCAGCTCGATCGTCCGGTCCTCCCCGAGCTGCCGGCCGACGCGGCCGCGATCAGTGAGGGATGGAGCGACGGCCTCGGGTTCGTCGAGCAGATGCAGGCCGAACACGGGGGCAGCAGCGGCGGCGGCGGCTTCTTCAAGAAGCTCCTCGGCCGCCGCTGAGACGGGGCGGCCCGGTTCGAGGCCCGCGTTGCCGGTCGGGCAGCGCGAGCCTCCCGCGAGGCGACGGCGAACGACCTTCGCTCGCCGTCGCCCCTTGCGCGGCTACGCCGTCGGAAGCGCCCGCGGGGTGAGCTGCAGCGCGATGGCGTTGCCGGACCCCTTCGTCAGCGGGGAGACGAGGTTGTTGAGGAAGCCGCAACCGGTGAGGTCGCTGATCGAGAACGTGCCCGCGATCGGGCCGCCTTCGAACGGGGTGAACGTGTCCTGCGTCGAGCCCAGCGTGATCGACGAGATCTGCTTGGCCTGGCAGTTCGCGCCACCGGCGAGTTCGATGCCGAGCGTCTTGACCGACGGCAGCTTGATCCGCACCTTTGCGACCGCCGTGAGCTGACCCGGCTTCAGCGTGCCGGTGACCGGCTCCGTGGCGATGAGGTTCACCTTCGCGACGACGGGCAGGAAGCCCAGCGACGTGAGCTTGCCCGTCGCCGGCGCGAAGGTGAGGGCGCCGGTGAGGTTGCCCGACGGCACGCCCACCTTCGCCTCGAGGCCGCCGGTCAGCGGCAGCGAACCCTTGGTCAGCGTCTTGAGCGTCGCCGAACCGGCGAGCGCGTAGGAGTAGGGGAGCACCAGCTCCGGTGTGGGGGTCGGGGTCGGATCGGGGGT
>JAURVW010000335.1 GCA_030655275.1 Solirubrobacteraceae bacterium | reverse complement strand
TCCTTGCGACGCTTGAAGTCGATCTTGCGGTAGAGGCGCTTGGCGCCGCCGCCACGGTGACGGGCGGTCTTGCGACCGTTGTTGTTCCGGCCACCGGACTTCTTGAGTCCCTCGGTGAGCGTCTTCTCGGGACCGACCTTGGTGATCTCGGCGAAGTCGCTGTAGGAGACGAAGCGGAGACCAGGGCTGGTCGGCTTGGGCTTGCGAACGGGCATGCGCTAGTCCTCCAGCCCCTGGAGGCCCTCGAAGACGGGGATGGTCTGGCCTGGGGCGACCGTGACGATCGCCTTCTTCCAGTTACGGGTACGACCCTGGTTGAGGCCTCGGCGCTTCGGCTTGCCCTTGACGGTCACGGTACGGACCTCGAGGACGGCGACGTCGAAGAGCTCTTCGACGGCCTGGCGGACCTGGATCTTGTGTGCATCCGGATGGATGCGGAAGGTGTACTTGTTGCCGGCGACTGCCAGCACGTACGACTTCTCCGAGATGATCGGACGGATGAGAACCTGCGTCGCGTCCATCACGCACCTGCACTCTGGCGACGGGGAACACGCGACGCGCGCTCGGTGATCGCGTCGAGAGCTTCCTGGCTGAGCAGGAGGTTCGCGGCACGGATCAGGTCGGCGACGCCGACCTCGCTGACGGGCAGCACCCGGGTCTTGTCGAGGTTCCGGAAGGAACGGGAGACGATCTCCTGCTCGTCCGTGAGGACGAGGAGCGTGTAGCCCTTGCGACCCCAACCGGTGAGGAGCGCGAGACCGTTCTTGGTCTTCGGCTCACCGAACGACGCAACGTCGAACAGTGCGACCGAACCGCGAGCAGCGTGCACGGAGAGCGCGCTGCGCAGAGCGGCGGCGCGCTCCTTGCGGTTGACCTTGAAGGTGTAGTGACGGGGCGTCGGTCCGAAGACCGCGGCGCCACCGGTCATCTGCGGGGCGCGGTTCGTGCCCTGACGGGCGCGGCCGGTGCCCTTCTGGCGGAACGGCTTGATGCCACCACCATTGATGAGTGCGCGGTTGCGGCTGGCGTGCGTGCCCTGACGGCGCGCAGCCTGCTCGGCGCGGACCGCTTCGTGCACGAGCGACGGGTGGAACGACGCGGAGAAGACTCCGTCGTCGAGCGTGACGTCGCCCTTGCCGTTGAGGATCGGAGCGCTAGGCATCGGTACGAACCTCCACGAGGCCGTTCTTGGGGCCGGGCACGGAGCCCTTGACCAGGAGCAGGTTGCGATCGGCGTCGATGCGGAACACCTCGAGGCCACGCTGGGTGATGCGCTTGTTGCCCATCTGACCCGGGCCACGGATGCCCTTCATCACGCGTGCCGGCCAGGCCGACGCACCGATCGAGCCCGGGGCGCGAACGTTGTGCGAACCGTGCGAGACGGGACCACGCGAGAAGTTGTGACGCTTGATGGTGCCCTGGAAGCCCTTACCGACGGACGTGCCGGCGATCTTGAGCTTGGCACCGATCTCGAAGTCCGAGACCGTGATGACGTCGCCGAGCTGCTTGCCGGCGAACTCACCGCGGAACTCGCGGAGGTGACGCAGGTTGCCCGCGTCGGCCTTGGCGAGGTGGCCCTTCTCGGCCTTGGAGAGGTTCTTCTCCTTGATGGTGCCGAAGGCGAGCTGGACGGCGTCGTAGCCGTCGACGTCAGCCGTGCGGATGCCGGTGACGGGGCACGGACCGGCCTCGAGCACGGTGACCCGGGCGACGGAACCGTCGTCTTGGAAGAGCTGGGTCATGCCCAGCTTCTTGGCGAGGATGGCAGCCACGATCAGATCCGGATCTCGATGTCGACGCCGCGCGGGAGATGATCCAGGCGCTGGAGGCTGTCGACCGTCTTCGGGGTCGGCTGGAGGATGTCGATGAGACGCTTGTGCGTGCGGATCTCGAAGTGCTCGCGAGAGTCCTTGTCCTTGAACGGCGAGCGGATGACGCAGTACACGTTCTTCTCGGTCGGCAGCGGGATCGGGCCGGCAACGGTCGCGCCGGTGCGCGTGGCCGTCTCGACGATCTCCTTGGCGGCGTTCTCGATTGCCTGATGGTCGTATGCCTTCAGGCGGATACGAATCTTGTTTTGAATGGCGGCCATGTGGCGCTATCTACTTCGGATCGTGCGCAGTTCGCGCGGGGGAAAGGGTGACAAGTCGATGTGGTTCCAACGCGAGCCGCAGGCGACTCGCGAAGCTCCGCGCGACGGCGCGGAATCGGCCCGGAAGGACCTGGGGTGCGCCCCTCGGGGCGCGGCGCACGTGGCTCGCCGGGCAACTGGGCCCAGGCGCACAAAGGGCGCGGTCCGCAACTGTAGCGGACCGCGCCCTGTTCGTGCGTTGCGAGCGACCGTCGGGCCGCTCGCAGATCGAACGAGTGTTACTCGATGACGTCGGCGACGATGCCGGAGCCGACCGTGCGGCCACCCTCGCGGATGGCGAAGCGGAGGCCAGCGTCCATGGCGATCGGCTGGATCAGCTCGATCTCCATCGTGACGTTGTCGCCCGGCATGACCATCTCCGTGCCCTCAGGCAGGTTGGCGTCGCCGGTCACGTCCGTGGTGCGGAAGTAGAACTGCGGGCGGTAGCCGGTGAAGAACGGCGTGTGACGGCCACCCTCCCCCTTCTTGAGGATGTAGACCTCAGCCTTGAACTTCGTGTGCGGGGTGATCGAACCCGGCTTGCACAGCACCTGGCCGCGCTCGAGCTCGTCGCGCTTCGTACCACGGAGGAGAGCACCGACGTTCTCGCCGGCACGACCCTCGTCGAGCGTCTTGCGGAACATCTCGACGGCCGTGATGGTCGTCTTGGTGGTCGGGCGGATGCCGACGATCTCGACTTCCTCGCCACCCTTGATGATGCCCTGCTCGATACGGCCGGTGGCAACGGTGCCACGACCCGTGATCGAGAAGACGTCCTCGATCGGCATGAGGAACGGCTTGTCGAGGTCGCGCTCCGGCTCCGGGATGTAGGAGTCGAGAGCAGCGGCGAGCTCGACGATCTTCGCCTCGTACTCCGCGTCGCCCTCGAGCGCCTTCAGCGCCGAGCCGACGATGAACGGGGTGTCGTCGCCCGGGAAGTCGTACTCGTTGAGGAGGTCCTTGACCTCTTCCTCGACGAGCTCGATGAGCTCCTCGTCGTCGACCATGTCGGCCTTGTTGAGGAACACGACCAGGTACGGCACGCCGACCTGGCGGGCGAGCAGGATGTGCTCACGCGTCTGCGGGGCCGGACCGTCCGGAGCGGACACCACGAGGATGCCGCCGTCCATCTGGGCAGCGCCCGTGATCATGTTCTTCACGTAGTCGGCGTGACCCGGGCAGTCGACGTGCGCGTAGTGACGCTCGGCCGACTCGTACTCGACGTGGGACGTCGCGATGGTGATACCGCGCTCGCGCTCCTCGGGAGCGTTGTCGATCTCAGCGAACGACTTGGCACCGGAGCCACCGCCGTAGGTCTCGGAGAGAACCTTCGTGATGGCGGCCGTGAGCGTGGTCTTGCCGTGGTCGACGTGACCGATGGTCCCGACGTTGACGTGCGGCTTGTCCCGCTCGAACTTCTCCTTACCCATTGCTCCTCATTCTCCTTTTAAATTCTGCTCTCGGGGAAACCCCCGGGAACGTATCGAAATTGCTTAGGCGCTGACCGCTTCGCCGCGGCGCTCGCCAATGACCTTCTCCGAGACGTGCGAAGGCACGTCGGCGTAAGAATCGAACTGCATCGTGTACGCGGCACGACCCTGCGACATCGAGCGCAGGTCCGTGGCGTACCCGAACATCTCGGACAGCGGCACGACGCCGGTGACCTCGATCGCGTTGCCGCGACGCTCCTGACCCTCGACCCGTCCACGACGGCGCGAGAGGTCGCCGATGACATCGCCGACGTAATCGTCCGGCGTGACGACGGTGACGGCGAAGATCGGCTCCATGAGCGTCGGCTTGGAGCGCTTGACGCCCTCCTGGGCGCCGAGCGTGCCGGCGACCTTGAACGCGATCTCGGAGGAGTCGGTGTCGTGCGACTTGCCGTCGACGAGGCTGAACTTGACGTCGACGAGCGGGTAGCCGGCGAGCGGGCCGGAAGTCATGGACTCCTCGACACCCTGGCGCACGGCCTTGATGTACTCGCTCGGGACGGAGCCGCCCTTCGTCGCGTTGACGAACTCGAAGCCCTCGCCCGGGTTGGGCTCGACGTCGAGGTAGACGATGCCGTACTGACCCGAACCACCGGTCTGGCGCACGAAACGACCCTCGACCTTCTTGGACGAGCTGCGAATCGTCTCGCGGTAGGACACCTGCGGGCGACCGACGTTGGCCTCGACCTTGAACTCGCGCTTCATGCGGTCGACGAGGACCTCGAGGTGGAGCTCACCCATGCCGGAGATCTCGGTCTGGCCGGACTCCTCGTTGGTCTCGACGCGGAACGTCGGGTCCTCCTGGGCCAGGCGACCGAGGGCGATCGACATCTTCTCCTGGTCGGACTTCGTCTTCGGCTCGACGGACACCTTGATGACCGGCTCCGGGAAGTTCATGGACTCGAGCACGACCGGGCTGGTGTTCACGCAGAGCGTGTCGCCGGTGATGACGTTCTTGAGGCCGACGGCGGCGGCGATGTCGCCGGCGTAGACCTTGTCGATGTCCTTGCGGTCGTTGGCGTGCATCTCGAGGATGCGGCCGATGCGCTCGGTCTTGCCGGTACGCGGGTTCAGGACGCTGTCGCCCTTGTTGAGCGTGCCGGAGTAGACCCGGAAGAAGGTGAGCGAGCCGACGTGCGGGTCGGTCATGATCTTGAAGCCGATGGCCGCGAACGGGCCGTCGTCCGAGGACGCGCGCTCGGTCTCCGCACCCTCTTCGCCGGTCTTGTCGACTTCGAAGCCCTTGATGGCGGGGACGTCGAGCGGGCTCGGGAGGTAGTCGACGACGGCGTCGAGCAGGGGCTGGACGCCCTTGTTCTTGAACGACGAGCCGCAGAGGACCGGGTTGATCGAGAGGTCGATCGTCGCGGCGCGGATGGCCTTCTTGAGGAGGTCCTCGGGGATGTCCTCACCCTCGAGGTGGAGCTCCATGACCGCGTCGTTGTGGTCGGCGACGGCGTCGAGCAGCGTCTCGCGCGCCTGCTCGGCGGCGGGAAGGAGGTCTTCCGGGATGTCGATGACGTCAACGTCCTGGCCGAGGTCGTCGCGGTAGTAGATGGCCTTGAAGGCGACGAGGTCGACGATGCCCTCGAACTCGCCCTCGGCGCCGATCGGCAGCTGGATCGGGATCGCGTTCGCGCCGAGGCGGTCGATCATCGTGCGGACCGACATCTCGAAGTCGGCACCGGTGCGGTCCATCTTGTTGACGTAGGCGATGCGCGGCACGCCGTAGTCGTTGGCCTGACGCCAGACGGTCTCGGACTGCGGCTCGACGCCGGCGACGGAGTCGAACACGGCGACGGAGCCATCGAGCACGCGCAGGGAGCGCTGGACCTCGACCGTGAAGTCGACGTGGCCCG
>JAURVW010000333.1 GCA_030655275.1 Solirubrobacteraceae bacterium | reverse complement strand
CTCGGCCTCGAGCTGCGCGTCGAGCTGGGCGAGGCCGTCCCCGCGGGGGCCGGGCGTCACGCGGGCGACGCCCGGCGTGTCGGACGCGACCTCGGTGGCACGGTCGACCCCGTCGGCGCGCACGATGATCGTCGTCGGCTGACCCGAGCCGGGGCCGAAGGTCTTCGCGATGGTCTCCTGGCCGAGGACGGAGTCGGGGCGATCGCGGAGCTGCTCGGTCTGCGAGAGGCCGACGCTGCTCCCGATGCTGCCGAGCGCGAAGACGGCCAGGAGGGCGACGGTCGCGGTGGAGACGAGGGCGGGGCGCTTCGTGACCGTCGCCCCGATCTTCGACCAGATCCCGTCGCGCGACGGGTCGTGGTCGCCGACCCGCGGCACGAGTGGCCAGAAAAGCCCGCGGCCGAAGAGCAGGAGCGCCGGAGGCAGCATGCCCAGGACGAATACGACGGCCGTCGCGATGCCGATCGCGCCGGCGATGCCGATGTTGCGATCGAAGGGGAGATCGGCGAACGCGAGGGTCGCCAGGCTCAGCGCCACGGTGGTCGAGCTGGCGAGGATGGCGGGCGCGGCATGGGTGAGCGCGGCCCGCATCGCGACGTGCCGGTCCTCGTGGCGACGCAACTCCTCTCGATAGCGGGCGACGAGCAGCAGGGCGTAGTTGGTGCCCGCGCCGAACACGAGCACGGAGACGATGCCGGTGGTCGCGCCGTCGGACACGAGCCCGGCGTTGCGACTGAGGATCGCCAGGAGCGACGCCACGACGCGGTCGGCGAGGCCGATCACGATGAGCGGCACGAGCCACAGCCACGGGCTGCGGTACGTGATGAGCAGCAGGAGCGCGACGACGAGCGCGGTGGCCCCGAGCAGGCGGCCGTCGGCGCCGTCGAACACCTTGCTCAGGTCGACCTGGAACGCCGCCGGGCCGGTGACCTGCGCGCGGGCTCCGCCCGGAAGGCCGTCGGCGACGGTCTTCCGGATGTCCGCGATCGACGTCTCCTGCTCCTCGGCGCCGGCACCGCCACCACCCGAGGGCACGGCCGCGAGCGGGACCGTGACGAGCGCGGCCCGGTCGCCCGGCGACAGGACGGGGTCGCTCACCTTCCCTCCGTCGGCGAGCTTCGCCAGTGCGTCGCGGTCGGTGTCGATGGCTCGGCGGTCGGCCGCGGTGAGCGCTCCACCCGGTCGGCTGTAGACGACGATCGCGGGCTGGCGGTCGGCCTGGGGGAGACGCTGCTGGAGTCGCACGGCCTCCGTCGACTCCGCTCCCGACGGCATGCCGGCGGTCGGATCGCTCGTGGTGGCGGCCTCGCCACCGACGCCGAGCAGGACGACCGACAGCACGAGGCCGACGAGCAGCGGCAGGAGCTTGAGGCGTCGCCCTGACAGGAGGGCGATGACCGGCGCGAGCCGGCGTGCGGGCAGCGCGCCGACCGGCGGGCGGTCGGAGCCGGTGGTTGGAGCGTCGTGAGGCGTCGGCACGAAGATAGTTCTATCACAGAACTATTCCATGGGTTAATCTGTTCCGGTCTGCGTCCGACTCGCGACAATCCCCGCGTGCCTGACCGATCCCATCCACCCGAGCGCCTCGCGATGATCCAGCTCCTGCGCCGCCAGGCGGAGGAGGCGACGTGGTTCTCGACGGTGTTCGGCAACCGCCATGGGCTGCACCAGACCGATGTCGCCGCGCTCGGGGCGATCGCGCAGGCGTCGTCGGAAGGCACCCCGATCGGGCCGGCGAAGCTCGCCGAGACGCTGCACCTGAGTCGTCCGGCGACCACGGCGCTCGTCGATCGGCTCGTGGCCGCGCAGCACGTCGTCCGGCATCCCGATCCCGTCGACCGCCGCCGCACCACGCTCGAGCTCCAACCAGAGGCGATGGCCCTCGCCGGGGCCTTCTTCGGTCGGCTCGGCGTCGCCTACGCCGAGGTGATGGATCGGTTCACGCCCGAGCAGCTCGCGATCGTCGAGGGTTTCCTCGGGGAGATCGTCGACGCGACGGTGGCGACGCGCATCGAGCTCGGCACCGACGACCCGACCGACGCCTGATCAGGCCGCGCCGGGTGGCGCGGAGCCAGGTGCCGCGTAGAGATGCTCGGGCCGCCCCGTGCGGCCGTACCGCATCGTGAGGATCACGTCGTTCTCGACGACGAGGTGTTCGAGGTAGCGGCGTGCCGTCACGCGCGAGAGGCCGGCGTGCCCGGCGACCTCGGCGGCGGTGAGCGGCCCGTCCGCGGCCGCAATCGCCCCGCGCACCCCTTCGAGGGTGGTCGCGTTGAGACCCTTCGGCAGGGTTCGGCCCGGCGACGGTCCGCGAAGCGTCCCGAGCAGGGCGTCGACGCCGGCCTGGTCGGCCTCCGGCGTGCCCGCCACCTGCTCGCGATAGCGGGCGTAGCGCTCGAGCTTGTCGGCGAAGGTGGCGAAGGCGAACGGCTTGACGAGGTACTGCGACACGCCGGTCGCGATCGCCGAGCGGATGCTCTCCTGGTCGCGCGCGGCCGTCACCGCGATCACGTCGACCGGCGACGCCGACCGCGCCCGCACGGCGCGCAGCAGGTCGAGTCCGCGGGCGTCCGGCAGGTGGAAGTCGAGCAGGACGAGGTCGATCGTGCGCTCGCCGAGCATCTCGAGCGCCTCGGTGGCCCGGTGGGCGACCCCCGCGACGGCGAAGCCGGGCACGCGCTCGACGTAGGAGGCATGCACCTCGGCGACGAGCGCATCGTCCTCGACGATAAGGACGCGGATCACGCCGGGACCTCGCTGCGTTGGACGACGGGCACGACGACGAGGATCACGGCTCCGTCCTGGTTGTGCGCCGAGGCCGTGCCGCCGGTGCGCCGGACGGTCGCCTCGACGAGGGCCAGGCCGAGGCCGCGCTGGCCCGCGCCGGTCTCGGTCTTCGTCGACCAGCCCGGTTCGAACGCCGACTCCAGCGCCTCCGGCGGAAAGCCCGGCCCGTCGTCGGACACGCGGATCGTCGCGTCGCCTGCGGTGCTGAGGAGGAGCACGTCGATGCGGCCCGAGCCGCGGTCCGCCAACGCATCGAGCGCGTTGTCGATCAGGTTGCCGACGATCGTCACGAGGTCCTCGGGCGTCATGACGCCGGCCGGCAGGTCGCTGGCGGGGTCGAGCTGCAGGTGTACGCCGCGCTCGCGGCAGGTCGCCGCCTTGGCCAGCAGCAGGGCCGCGAGCGCAGGGTCACCGACGTGGTGCTGCACCACGTCGACCTCGTCCTGCGTGACGCCCATACGGCGGGTCGCAAAGGCGATGGCATCCTCGTGGCGGCCGAGCTCGACGAGCCCGACCACCGTGTGGAGTTCGTTGGCAGCCTCGTGGGCCTGGGCCCGCAGGGCGTCGGCGAGGCTGCTCACCGTTGCGAGCTCACGCACGAGGCCCTCGAGTTCGGTGCGGTCGCGCAGCGTGGTGACCGTCCCGATCGCACCGTCGTCTCCAGGCGAGGCGCGGCGCCCGCTCACGAGGACGCGCCCGCCGACCACGTGCAGGCCGCTGGCCTCCTCCGTCTCGCCGCGCAGCACGGCGCGCAGGGAGCGGTCCGCGACCACGTCGTCGACGGCCCGGCCGACGGCGGCGGCGTCGATGCCCAGGAGGCGCCTCGCCTCGTCGTTGAGCAGGCGCACGACCCCGTCGGGGTCGACCACGACGACGCCTTCGCGGATCGCCTGCAGGACCGCCTCGTGATGGTCGTACAGGGTTGCGAGCTGGACGGGATCCATGCCGCGGGTCTGTCGCTGGACGCGGCGGGAGAGCAGGAGCGACCCGATCGCGCCCACCAGTAGGGCGATCAGGGCGGCGGCACCGAGCGCCGGGAGCTGGCCACGGGCCTGCGCGGCGATCGTGGTCTGCAGCACGCCGACCGCCACGTATCCGACGATCCGGCCCGTCGTGGGAGAGCGCACCACCTGCACGGCCCGGACCGACCGCCCGAGGGTGCCGAGGCGGGTCTCGGTGAAGGTGGTGCCGTCGCGCGCCGGCCGGAACACGCCCACGTAGGGCCGTCCGATCTCCGACGGCGTGGGGTGTGAGTACCGCAGGCCGTCGGGCGACATGAACACCACGAAGGCGAACCCGTTGGCGACGCGGGTGCGCTCGGCGAGCGGCGCGAGGCGGTTCGTGGGGCGGCCGGTGATCAGCGCGGCCTGCACCTCGGACGACTCCGCGAGCGTCGTCGCCGTGGCGACGACGCGGGCGCGCTGCTGCTCGACGGCCCGAGCCCGGGCGCCGCCGATCGCGAAGGCCGCCGTGACGGCCACCGCGATCAGGACGATCCCGAGCTGGAGCAGCAGGAGCTGCCGGGCGAGGGTGACAGGGCGCACAGGTGCAGTCTGACTGCTCGGGTGCGCCGTCTCGCCCGGACGACGGGCGATGGGGGTCAGCCGAGGACCGGCGACGGGGCCGGCGCGCGGCGGGCGACGGGCGTGCCGCCGGCCTTCGGCTCGAGGGGCTGGGACGTGAGGCCTGCGTCGAGCTCGTCCTCGGTGAGCGGTCCGAGGTCCGGATCGGCGAGCGACGGATCCGCGAGGGCGGCCTTCAGGCGGTCGCGGTCGAGCTCGCCCTGCCAGGCCGCCACGACGAGGGTCGCGACGCTGTTGCCGATGCAGTTGGTGAGTGCGCGGCCCTCGCTCATCATGCGGTCGATGCCGACCACGAGCGCGATGCCGATCGCGATCGACTCCGGCGTGAAGAACGAGCCGCCGAAGGCCTGCAGCGACGCGGTGAGCGTGACGAGCCCCGCGCCGGTGATGCCCGCGGCGCCCTTGGAGGTCAGCACCATCAGGCCGGCGAGGGCCACCTGCTGGCCGATGCTGAGGTCCTGGCCGGTGGCCTGGGCGATGAAGAGTGCGCCGAGCGTGAGGTAGATGCAGGTGCCGTCGAGGTTGAAGGAGTAGCCGGTCGGAAGTACGACGCCGACCGTGCGGCGCGAGGCCCCGGCCCGCTCGAGCTTCACGAGCAGGCGCGGCAGGACGGTCTCGGAGGACGACGTGCCGAGGATGATCAGCAGCTCTTCCTTGATGAGACGGATGAGCCTCAGGATCGAGAAGCCGTGCACGCGGGCGACGATCCCGAGCACGCCGAACACGAAGATCGCGGCGGTGCCCCAGAAGGTGGCCATGAGCAGGCCGAGGCTGGCGAGCGCGCCGCCGCCGAACTCGGAGACGGTGTACGCCATGCCGCCGAAGGCGCCGAGCGGGGCGACCCACATGATCAGGCGGATCACGCCGAACACGATCTGGCTGACGGTCTCGAGGGTGGAGACCACCTTCAGGCGGACCGGCGGCGCGAGTGCGCTGATGGAGGCGGCCGCGAGGATGGCGAGCACGAGCACCTGGAGGACCGAGTTCTCCACGAACGGCTCGACGAAGCTGCTCGGCAGCAGCGAGTCGGTGATGAAGCCGCTCACGCCGTGGGAGGCGGCGCCGGCGTCGGCGATCTTCTCCTGGGCGGCGGCCGTCGAGAGCGCGGAGGGCGCGGCGTCGAACCCGGCGCCCGGCTTGATCAGGTTGCCCGCGAGCAGCCCGAGGGTGAGCGCCACGAACGTCGCCCCGAAGAAGTAGCCGAGGGCGCGGCCGGCGAGGCCACCGGCCTTCGAGAGGTCGCCGAGCGACGAGATCCCGATCACGACGGTGAGGAAGATCACCGGCGCCGTGATCGTCTTGACGAGCTGCAGGAACGCGTCGGCGAGCCACTTGACCTGATGGGCCTGGTCCGGCAGGACGAGCCCGAAGGCGATGCCGGACACGATCGCGATGAGCACCCAGAACCAGAGCTGTTTCACGACCGGTCCGTGGCCGCCTGGTGGCTTGGCGTGGGCCGTGTCGCTGATGGCTGAGGCGTTCGTGGCGTGCATGACGGGCTCCTGAAGAGGCGGCGGCGCGGCCCCCGTGGCCGCGTCGCCTTCCCCACCATGGCCCGCTCTGTGCTCCCAGTCACGCTTGTGGTCGCACTGGTCGTTTTGGTCGTTGTGGTCGCGGACTCAGTCCGGCTTGCGGAACGTGGCGGGCGGCGGGACCGACGGCTGCTCGGCGGTGAGCTCGCGGAAGGTCTGGGCGACCGGCAGCCCGTGCTGGTGCGGCACGCCGGCGGCCATCTGCATGAGGGCGGCGACGCGCTCCTCCATCGGCGGATGGGTGGAGAAGAGCTTGCTCGCGTTGCCGCGGACGGTGAGCTGCGGCGCGATCATCATGTGCGCGATCGTGCGTTCGTCGTGGTTCGGGGCGGCCGTGTCGCCGCCGATGCGGTCCAGGGCCGAGGCCAGCGCCTGCGGGTAGCGGGTGAGCTCGGCGGCGGAGGCGTCGGCGACGAACTCGCGCTTTCGGGAGATCGACAGCTGGATGATCGTCGCGCCGATCGGGGCGAGGATCACGGTCGCCAAGAGCACGACGATGCCGAGGATCCCGCCGCCGCCACCGTTGCCGTTGCCCCGCCGGTCGCGCGAACCACCGGAGAACATGCCGATGCGGGCTGCGAGCTGGGCGACGAGCACGAGCGACCCGGCGAGCACCGCGGCATAGGTCATGAGGCGCACGTCGTAGTTGCGGATGTGGCTGAGCTCGTGCGCGAGGACGCCTTCGAGCTCGCGATCGTCGAGGAGTTCGAGCAGGCCCTGGTTCACGCACACGACGGCCTGTTCCGGCGAGCGGCCCGCGGCGAACGCGTTGGCCGAGGGATCCGGCGAGATGAAGATCCGCGGCATCGGGATGCCGGCGACGATCGACAGGTTCTCGACGAGTCGCCACAGCTCGGGCGCCTCCTCCTTGCGCTCGATCTGGCGGGCGCCGGCCACGCGCACGGCCATGTCGTCGCCACCGACGAGCGCGACCACGATCACGACGACCGCGACGACGCCGACGATGATGCTCGGAACGTCACCCGCGTACCACCAGACGGCGGCCGCGACCGCCCCGTAGAGCAGGAGGAAGCCGAGGAAGAGCGCAACGGACTTGCGCTTGTTGGAGGAGATCTGCTCGTACATCGCGCTGGCCGGTCCGGCGGTCCTGCGGGACCGGTCCGGAGGGCGGCCGCCTGGTTAGAAGGAGACCTGCGGGACGTCGCGGTCGGTCGGGTCCTCGAGCTCGAAGAAGGCCTTCTTCTCGAAGCGGCCCTTCGCGACGACGTTCGAGGGCACCGACTCGATCTTCGTGTTGAGATCGCGCACCTGCATGTTGTAGAAGCGGCGCGAGGCCTGGATCTTGTCCTCGGTGTCGGTGAGCTCGTTCTGCAGCGCGAGGAAGTTCTGGCTC
>JAURVW010000030.1 GCA_030655275.1 Solirubrobacteraceae bacterium | reverse complement strand
TTTTCTCCCAAAGAGGGAGAAAAGGGGCACGTGGGGGGTGAGTTTTTGCCCCTGAATTTTTTGACACCCCCCGGTTTTGAAGCGGTTTCTTCTGTTAAAACCACTTCCGGAAGCGCGGAACTTGCACCTCTAAAATTTTTCTCCAATTTTTTGAACCACGATGCTCGTTACCTCAACGCTATTCGGCCTCACAACAACCTTTACTTTGTAACAGCTAAATCCTATTTTCTCGCAAGTTCTTGTTAACTGCCAGTTCTCGCTTCCATGTTGTCAATAACTATCGAACGCACGACCTAGATTCCAATTCGCTATTCGCTTTATAGAAAACACCTTTGGTTTTTCTTTTACGCACCTTTTCTCACCTTCCCGCACACACGTTGTGTTTTCTTCCCCTATCCCCTTGAGCTTAGCGATTGCTAACCTTTTCACTTTCGCTTCAATTTGCTACCAGAGTAGTTGAAAGCCCTTTTGTTTCGCAGGAGTCAAACGGAAACAAGCTTTTAGATGTGATAGTTGAAACAATTTTCCTTATTTTTTGTTTGCTTGCATTAATGTTTTTACTGCTTTGAATAATTGTGATTGACACTGACAACGGATACCGCTTTTCTTTCGCTGGGCTAAAAAATCCCTCGTTAATTTACTATCAACTGTTTTCTTTTTTAAACGTATTACTTTGGCATTTTCCCGAATGCGACAGCCCCTTTCGCAGAATTTCTTATACATTTTATCAAGTGTAACTGAATACTTTACGCGCCAAAGGCACTTTCAGTGCGGAAACCACACTTTCGGCTTTTGCCATGACTGAAGCCCCTCGTTGATTAGCTATCTCAACGGAAAATCTTTATCAGCATTTTAATAGTTTCCTTGCTTGTTACGGATAGTTTCTATGTTTTACCCCCCCCGGAAAAGTTTAGCCCTCCTTATCTTTCTTTCAGGAATTCGCTTTTTAACCCCTTTTTAGGTCCTTTTTGCTCACAAAAACAGTTAATTTTTTCTATTTCGGGTCGACTTTGTGGTTTTTACCCCCCCCGGAAATGTGTAGCCATCCTTATATTTCCTTACCGAATTCGCACATTTAGGGGCTTTTTTGCCTTTTTTGGTGATTTTGGACCCCCCCGGAAATGT
>JAURVW010000297.1 GCA_030655275.1 Solirubrobacteraceae bacterium | reverse complement strand
ACTGCTCGTAAACTAATTAAAAAATAAACTTGGTTGGCTTGTCTGTTCTGCGAAATAACCGTCGATACATCAGTATGTGTGTGTGAGTGATGCGCCCCCTAGGGGGGGCGCTATCTCACGATCACACTAATAACATCTCATTGTGATAAACTCACAAAATATCACGGATACTTTTGCTCACAACGACCATTCCGTCTTTCAGTTCGACACCAAACGGCCTGAGCGATTGAGTTGCCGTACTCCATGCTTTCCGGAATGCGTCGTTCGATTTACAACTCAAACGTGATCGAAATTGTTGCTTGATTTCTTCGGCGGCAAAGCTAGCGCTATCGCGAGCGCCCAGCAGATCAGTCAAAATGCAAATCAACGTTCTTGATTGAGGCGCTGTCGGCGAACCGCTTTTGGTCCGCCCAGAAGTCGGCACCATAAGTGCACTAGAGCCATCAGCCGTGCTTTCAAGCTGGAAATTTGCAGAAGGGAGATCGGGAAGGTCGTTCGCCGCGACAACTTTCCAAGAGCGAATGATCCCCTTTGTAACGGTCATCTGGACGTCAATCATGGCAGTCAAGGCCGTATGACCAGCGGCTTCTGACGCGCGACCCTTGGGAGAATGGTGCACGATCAAGACGTGGGCCCCGGTCGCTTGTGCAAGGTCCTTCATCTGGTGACTGAACTTGCTCATGTCTCGCGAAGAGTTTTCATCAGCGTTCCGTGTCAACGACCGAAGAGTGTCGATGATAATCAACACGACAGGTGAACCTTGTGAGCTCCGTTCCAAGCATGTCCGCGTGATGCGATCAACGTCGCTGGTTTCAAGCAGGTCAAGCCGCGTATCTGACACATCAACATTTAGCGAACGACCATGGTGATCGGCGAACGCTTTGAGACGCTTCAACGTCTCCGTCGCCCTCTCACCAGCGATATATAGAACATGGCCTTTTGCGACCGTACGGTCGAAAAAGTTGATGCCCGAACCAACGCAACCAGAAAGATGCGCGGCAAGAAAACTTTTCCCGGCTGATGGCGGAGCAACGATGACGGAAACTTGTCCTTGTCCGAGGACGCCTTCGACGAGCCATGATTTTGGCTCCACCGCCCTTTCATCCGAAATATTAAATGTCGGCAGTGGCGAAGCCATAGCCGCCCGCGCGCACAAGCTATCGCGGGCGGCGTTCATCTC
>JAURVW010000292.1 GCA_030655275.1 Solirubrobacteraceae bacterium | reverse complement strand
AGCCGCGCCGCGGTGAATCCGTGAACTGCCGCACACCCCGCGGCCCCGATCCCGCCACGTCGGCAATCCCCCTACATCCCCTTCCAACGTTCCCACTCGCAGCGCGGCGGTGGATGCTGTCTTAGCCCGACCCGGGTGCGTTCCGACAATGAGGTCACCTGTTTCAAGGAGTGACCATGAACCTCTTCAACCGCCGCACCACCACCGCTTCCCTGCTCGCGCTGGCCCTCACCGCCACGCTGCTGCCGAACGCCGGTGCGGCCACGGCGACTGGCAACTTCCAGGTGGCGGCCACCGTCGTCAGCGCCTGCGCCGTCTCGGCCGCGACGCTGAACTTCGGCGCCGCGATCGACCCGACCGCCGCCGCCCTGCCGCTCGACGCGAGCACGACGATGACGGTGATGTGCACCGCGACGACGCCCTACAGCGTCGCCCTCAACGCAGGCGCGAATGCCGGCGGCGCATCGAACTTCGGCGCGCGTTCGATCAAGAACGGCAGCCACACGCTCGGCTACCAGCTCTACCTCGACGGCACGCGCTCGACGGTGTGGGGCGACGGCACCGCCAGCAGCCTGCTGCCCGGCGTCGGCATCGGCTCGAACCAGACGCTCACCATCTACGGCCGCCTGCCGTCGCTGGTCGGCGCGGTGCCGGGCACCTACACCGACACGGTGACGGTCACCATCACCTACTGAGCCGAGCCCGTGATGCGCGCCCTCTTCTTCCTCTTCGCGATCGCCGTACTCTCGCTGCACGTCGGCTTCGCCTCGGCCTCCGACATCGGCGTGACGCCGGTCGCGGTGCACCTCGACAAGTCGAACGACCGCGCCACCGTCAGCGTCGTCAACAGCGGCAGCGACCCGGTGATCATGCAGGTCGAAGCGGTCGAGTGGAAAGCCGGCGCGCCCGCCGACCGCGACACGCCGACCGCCGACATGGTCATCAACCCTTCGGTGTTCACCGTGCAGCCCGGCCAGTCGCAACTCGTGCGCGTCGGCCTGCGCCGCGCCGCGCAGGCCGACCACGAAGGCACCTACCGGATCGTGATGCGCGAGGTGCCCGCTGCGCCGCGGCCCGGCGAGGTGCGCATCAGCGGCCAGGTGCGTGTGCTGATGGCCTTGCGCGTGCCGATCTACGTGGCGCCGCAGAACGTGGTGCGCGAGTCGCGCTGGCAGGCGACGCAGG
>JAURVW010000282.1 GCA_030655275.1 Solirubrobacteraceae bacterium | reverse complement strand
AGGTGATGCCGCTGTTCTTCGTGATCGGCGGATTCTCGGGGCTGCTCGCCTACCGGCGTCTGCGCAGTCGCGGCGGCACGGCCACGGCCTTCGTGGCCGGTCGGCTGCACCGGCTGCTGCGGCCGGCGCTTTTCACGATCGCCGTCGTCGGGATCTCTCTCGCCGTCCTCACCATCGTCGGCGTCCCGGCCGACCTCATCGCGACCGCAGGGTTCCGCTACGGCCAGCCGCTCTGGTTCCTCGGGGTGTTCGTGCTCTGCCAGGCACTCCTTCCGCTCCTCGCGGCCGCGCACGAGCGGGCACCGCTGCGGACGATCGCCTTTCTCGCGCTGGCCGCGGTCGTCATCGACGCACTTCGCGCCGCGAGCGGCTTCGACGGGCTCGGATTCCTGAACCTCGCCTTCGTCTGGATGACGCTTCAGCAGCTCGGCTTCTTCCTCGCCGACGGGCGCATCGATGCGCTCAGCCGCCGCACCCGCATGCTCGCGATGGCCGCCGCGACGCTTCTGCTGGCTCTCGCCTTCCTCACCGGCGTCTACTCGCCCGACCTCCTCGCGAACATCAACCCGCCCACGGCCGCACTGATCCTCGTCGGAGTCATCCACACCGGCGCCCTCTCGCTGAACCGCGACCGCCTCGAGCGCTTCAACCGCCGCCCTCAGGCGGCAGCCTTCACGAACTTCGTCACGCGACGCGCCATGACCATCTACCTCTGGCACATGCCGGTGCTGCTCGCCATGGCCGGCATCACCGCCACCGGCGCGCTGCTCACCGGCATCGCTCTGCCCGCGCTGGACAGCGTGGCGTGGTGGGCGGGGCGTCCGCTGTGGCTGGCCACGGCACTGATCCTCACCGCCGTCGTCGCGATGGCGTTCACGCGCTTCGAGACTCAGGCCGCGCCCGAGGCGACGACCTCCGCTCCGCGGATCGTCCTCGGCTCGCTGGTGGGGCTGGTCGGGATCGTGCTGCTCCTCGCCCTCGGCGCGTCGGTCGCGACGATCGTCATCGCCGTCCTGCTCATCGCCGGATCGCTCCGTCTCGCCCGTTCCGCGGCAGCTCTCCCGGTGCCTCGCGCGGCG
>JAURVW010000270.1 GCA_030655275.1 Solirubrobacteraceae bacterium | reverse complement strand
CAGATCGTCGAGCGCTGCATCGGTGTGCAGCCCGGCGAACAGATCGCGGTGGTCATCGACCCCGACCGCCGCCACATCGGCGCCGGCCTGATGGAGGCTGTCCAGGCCGCCGGCGGCGACGGCGCCGTGATCGTGCTCCCGCCGAACCCGGCCCGCGGCACCGAGCCGCCCGCGTTCGTCGCGGCGGCGCTGAGGACCGCCGACGCGTTTCTCGGCCCGTGCCTGCCGTCGCTCAGCCACACCACCGCCCGCAAGGAGGCCAGCGTCGCCGGCGTGCGCGGCGCGACGCTGCCCGGCGCGACGATCGGGATGCTCGCGCGCCTCATGACCGCCGACCTCGAGCTGGTCGCCCGCCGCTCGGGGGCCGTCGCCGCGCTGCTCTCGAGCGAGACGCAGGCGACGATCACCTGCCCGCACGGCACCGACATCACCCTCGACCTCACGGGCCGCGACGGCATCGCCGACGACGGCGACCTGCGCGCCGCGGGCGCCTTCGGCAACCTGCCGTGTGGCGAGGGCTTCGCCTCACCGATCAGCGCCGACGGCCGCATCGCCGCGCACGTGCTGCCGACGAGCGGCGTGGGGGAGACGCCCGTGCTCCTCGACGTGGAGGCCGGCATGCTCACGGGCGCCAGTGGTGGCCCGGACGGCGCCGCCGAGGCCTATCTCGCGGCGCTCGATGCGCACGGCCCGATCGCGCGCACGATCGCCGAGCTCGGCATCGGCACCAACGAGAACGCCGAGATCACTGGCAACGTGCTCGAGGACGAGAAGGTGCTCGGCACGGCCCACATCGCGTTCGGCGCCAGCGCGGGCATCGGCGGCACGGTCACCGTGCCCGTGCACCTCGACGTCGTCGTCTTGAAGCCGACGCTCCATGTCGGCTCCACGCTCGTCGTCGACGACGGCGTGTTCGTGCTCGAGGCATGAGCACGCCCGACCCCTGGTCCGGCACTCCGGCCGATGAGCCCGTCGGCGGGGCGCTCTCCCCGTCGCCGCTGGCCTCGCCACCGCTGCTGATGGGCATCCCGAACGTGTCGGAGGGCCGCGACCCGGCGATCGTCGACGTGATCGGTCAGGCGTACGTGGCCGGCGGCGCCGCGCTGCTCGCGACCCACCAGGACGTCGACCACCACCGCAGCGTCCACACGCTCGCCGCGCCCCAGGGCGTGCTCGCGCGGGCGCTCGCCGCCGGCGCCGCCACGGCGATCGAACAGATCGACCTCACCGCGGACCGCGGCCTGCATCCACGCGTCGGCGCGCTCGACGTGTGCCCGGTCGTGTTCCTCGACGAAGGCCGCGCCGGCGCCGCCATCGCCGAGGCGCTGCTCACCGCCCAGCTGATCGGCGAGCTCGGGGTGCCCGTGCTCCTCTACGGCGAACTCGCCGGGGGGCGCACCCGCGCGTTCCTGCGTCGCGGCGGCACGCCGGAGCTCATCCGCCGCGTCGGAGCCGGCGAGCTCAAACCCGACTTCGGCCCGTCCGTGATCGACCCGCGTCACGGCGCCGTGCTCGTCGCCGCGCGGCC
>JAURVW010000249.1 GCA_030655275.1 Solirubrobacteraceae bacterium | reverse complement strand
AAGCCAGTGGACATCGGCGGCTACTACGCGCCGAACCCGGAGCTGACCAGCAAAGCCATGCGCCCAAGCAACACACTGAACGCGGCGATTGCCAAGTTGAAGTAAGGTTGTAAAGGAACACCACAAACCCCGGCCATGTGCCGGGGTTTGTGTTTTCAAGGTTTATGCAACGCCGTATTCCTCGCGCCACGCGGCCTCGATAATCGTCAGCAACTGCGGCTTGTACCAAGGCTCCCAGCCTGCCCTCTGCTTGAGTTCGACCCCAAACCTCGGCAGAGCCGGCAAATGCGCAAGCGCTTCGAGGTTGCTCAAGCCCGGCACTTGAGCAAACCAGGGTAAAAGCGTCACACCGACGCCCGCCTGTACCGCAGAACGCAGCGACATCAAGTCTTCAGACTCATACACACAGCGCCACCTGATGCCACTCTCCTCCAAACGCCGAATCGCCAGACTCCTGAACACGCAGGGCGCCTTGAACAGGGCCAGCGCAACTTCCTGCCCTTCCACCGGGGCGTGCGCACGCTCACCCCCAAGCCACATCAACGAGAGCGCATGCAAAGGCACACCAGCGACTTTTGGCAACTCATCAATCATCAAGCCAATATCGATTCGTCCTTCACTGAACGCCTCCGCGAGCAACATCGAACGCGCTACCTTGACCACAATTCGCACTGAAGGTAATTCAAGCGCCACAGCAGGAATAACGCGCTGCAGGATTTCTTCGCTGAAATATTCGGGCATACCCAGCGTTACGGACTCTTGAGTGCGACTGACATCAAACAGGCCCCCCACCTTGTCGTTGATGCTGATCATCTGCTGGGCAAAGCCGGTCAGGCGCTCTCCTTCGAGGGTGAGCAACACCTGCCGATTATCGCGGGCAAACAGCTCGATACCGAGCAAATCCTCAAGTCGTCGAATTTGCTGGCTGATTGCCGGCTGAGTCAGGCTCAATGCTTGCGCGGCCCGAGTGAAACTGCCCAGCTCTGCGACCTTGAGGAAACTGCGCAGCGACTGAATATCAAGATTGACTCTCATGACACACCCAAGCGAGTGAGTAAATATTCCCTGCCATTAGTGCAAGGTGCCCGCTATATCTGTCAAGACTACCTACCTGACACGCACATGATTCATCCAGTAAACCCCTGCCCCGGAAACAACAAACCCCACAATCGCGACCTTACTCGGCACCTCACCTAACACCAACGACGCCATGATCTGCGTGAC
>JAURVW010000241.1 GCA_030655275.1 Solirubrobacteraceae bacterium | reverse complement strand
TCGATCCGGCGGCCTTGAGGCCGGGGAACTCGCCGACGAGGCCCTGGCGGACGTTCTTGCCGAGCACGAAGGCCGCGCCGGCGGCGCCGTGGTCGCAACCGCCGGAGCCGTTCTCCTCGGGGCGACGGCCGAACTCGCTCCAGACGAGCATCACGACGCGGTCGTCCTCACCGCGGTTGCGCAGGTCCTGCCAGAACGCCTTGATCGCGTCGCAGTTGGCCTTCAGGTTGGTGCCGAACTCGGCGGTCTGGTCGCTGTGGGTGTCGAAGCCGCCCTGGGCCTCCACGGAGACGCAGCGGATCGGCAGCGCGCCACCGTTGATGCGGGTGTCGAGCAGGCGGGCGACGTCACGCAGCTGGCGGGCGATACCGGTCGGGTTGGCGCCGTAGAGGCCGGCGGCCGGCGCCGGGGTGGTCTTGATCTTCGCGAGGTCGTCGACGAGCTGGAAGGAGGCCTCGGTCACCATGCGCGAGGTCGCGAGCTGGGCGTCGGCGGTTCCCGTCCTGCCAAGGGCTCGCAGCGTCTTGGTCGCGGAGCCGACGATGGTGCTCTTCGTCGCCTCGTTGTCCCACGCGCCGGGGTACCAGAAGTTGTAGTCGTCGACGTTGTAGATCGCCGAGACCGGCACCTTGTCGGTCGCCTGCGCGGGCGAGAGGCTGCCGCCCATCGTGATGCCCTGGATCGGCACGTCGCTGCGGCCGACGATGTCGAGGTAGCGGCCCATCCAGCCGGTCGTTCCGCCCACGTCGAGCGCACCGACCTCCCAGAAGTGGCGGCTCGTGAAGTGGGAGCCGTTCGCGTTCGGGTAGCCGCAGGCCGGGGCCACGGCGACGCCGACGTTCGGATCGTCCCAGAGGTCCTTCAGGCCGCTGGCGGCCGGGTGCCACGAGAGGCTCGGGTCGGCGCTGAACACCTGCGCCTGCGCGCGGTCGATCGAGCCCGAGCCCGAGAGGCCCGGACGCAGCTGGGCCGCGCGCGCCTCGTGCTTGTGATCGGTGCCGAACGGCGCGAGGACGCTGAGGGAGTCCCAGCCGCCGTCGAAGAAGACCGAGACGACGACCTTGTGCTCGGCGAGCGCGTCGTTGATGGCGGCCTCGACGGCGTCGGCGCCTCCGATCGCGCCGGCACCGGAGGCGGCGACGCCGAGGCCCAGGCTGCGGAGCATGAGGGAGCGGCGCGAGAGGCCCGTGCCGGCCGGGGCGGGCATGCCCGCCTCGATCGCGGGAAGGCCGTCGCCGGCGACGGCCGGGCGTGAACGCGCGTAGTTGGAGCAGTGCTGGTGCATGGTCAGCTCACCTGATGGTCGGGGGCTGCGACGACGAGCATCCGCAGCGTGTTCTGGCGCAGGGCGCGCTTGAGCGCGGCGTTGTTCCAGTAGAAGGTGGTCATGGCTTCCGTGGCGTGCTGCACGAGCGCGGCACGGTGGGGGACCGACAGCGATGGGCGGCCCCAGAAGGCGAGGGCCGCGTCGACGGCCTGTTCGGGCGTTTCGGTGCTGCCCTTGTAGTCGGCCTCCTCCAGCGGGTCTTCACGCACGAGCTGCGTGATGGCGCCCCAACGCGCGGCGAACGTCGTGGTGTTCAGCCATGCCTTCTCGTTCCAGCCGGACACGTTCGGCGGGTACCACGGCGCCTGGCCGGCGCTGTCGAGCAGCCACGACCATGACTCCTCCTTCAGGCCGCGGTTGCGCGAACGCAGCAGTCCGGCGACGTACGTGACCGGTGACTTCGTCACGCTCGGACCCGTGTAGAGATCGGGGTGCAGGAGGATCGCCTCGACGAGCGGCTCCAGGCGCTCGCCGCCGGAGCGGTAGAGCGACTCGAGTTCGGCGAGGGTGGCGGGCGTCGGCGGCGTCGGGATGAACGCGCCCCACAGCTTGAGGGCGACGAACGACGGGTGCATCGGATGGTCGATGACCGCGCCGACCGCGCCCTTCCAGTCGAAGGCGCCGCGCTTCTCGTAGGAGGTGCCGCGGAAGAAGACCTTCTCGCCGGCATCCCAGCGCTTGGGGTTGAAGCGATGGTTGTGAAGGCCCTGGTCGGCGCTCCAGTCGGCCTGCCAGCCGGTGAAGGCGCGCGCGAACTCGCGGATGTCGGCCTCGGTGTAGGCGCCACGGTCGGCACCGAGGCAGAAGAGCTCCATGATCTCGCGGGCGTAGTTCTCGTTCGGCGCACGCTTGTCGCTGCCGAGGCCGGAGAGCCAGCTCAGCATCGCGGGGTCGATCGTCATGTCGAGCATGAGCTGTCGGAACGAGCCGCGCCAGTCGTTGCGCAGCGTCTCGACCGAGGCGATCATCGCCCGCGCGCCGACGTCGCCGCCGTTGATCGCGAGCCAGTCGTGGAGCACCATCGTCATGCGTTCGCCGAGCTGGTCGGTCGAGCGGACGATGCGATCGAAGAACTGCAGCGTGCCGTGGTTCCAGCGGTCCTCGGGGACGAAGCCGCCACCGACGAGCCAGCTCCCGCTCGGGGCGGGGCCGGCGAGCGCGGCG
>JAURVW010000234.1 GCA_030655275.1 Solirubrobacteraceae bacterium | reverse complement strand
TGTAGGGCTGGCGGCAGGGTCGGACCGCAGCGGCGTGCAGACGGTCCGATCGGGTCACGGGCGTGCTGACCGATCGACCGATGCGCGCGCGTCGGAGGTCGGTACGGGTGCGGTCAGCGTCGCGTCGGGACCACGACGACGTCACCGCTGCGCGCCGGCAACCGCAGCGTCCGGGTGACCCGTCCGTCCAGGGTGCGCCACGGTCGACCCAGGCGCACCGTGTCCGCGCGGCCCGTGGGGTTGACCACGGCGCGTCCGCGGGCGAACCTGCGGATCCAGGCGCCGGAGGCCAGGCGGGTGCGGGGGCCCGTCGAGCGCCCGATCGTGCGCGGCATCCGGTAGGGGGCGTTGAGGTTGAGCACGCCCACCTGGTCGCGCGAGCGGGTGAAGGCGAAGTAGGAGCCACCGTCGGCACCCATCAGGAACGTCGCCATCGCGTAGGCCTGCCACCGGGCGACCTGGGCCCGGCCGGCCGGCACCCACAGCTTGGTGGTGAACAGCCCGACCGTGCCGCGATCCTGCATGTCCTCGATGACCCGGACGTTGAGCAGCCACTGCGACGGCGACGGGAAGTCGGTGACGTCGTCACCGGCCCCGCGCAGGAAGTCCTCCATCTGCGCGCCCGGCTGGCTGGTGACCAGGGGCTGCGAGGTGGCCTCGCCGGCCTCCCAGTAGCGGTAGGCGTTCTCCACGCTGTTGCCGATGTGGATCAGCGAGGGGCTGCGCTCGCGGTATGCCGCGGCCAGCGCGAGCATCTGGTCGCGGTAGGCGACCTCGGTGTAGGTCTGCCCGGTGGCCGGGTCCTGGGGCGGCGCGCTCACGATGCCGCGCGCGAAGATGCCGAGGGTCAGCATGTCGACCAGGCAGCCGTCGTAGCCGGCTCGTGCGACGCGTTCGTCGCACTGCTCGGTGGCCATCTGGCGCCACGGCTCGAAGGAGGACTCCATCAGGTAGGTGCCGAACCCGGTCGCCGTGATCCTGGCGCCCGAGTCGTCGTGGGCGAACGCGGCCTCCGGCAGGTCGGTCACGTTGCCGGGCTCGGCCAGCGTCGCGTTGGCGTAGGACAGCAGGGTCAGGTCAGGGTTGGTCCGTCGCATCAGGCTTGCGAAGCTGC
>JAURVW010000229.1 GCA_030655275.1 Solirubrobacteraceae bacterium | reverse complement strand
ACGATGCGACTGGCATTCGCGGCCCGCGCCACCGCCGAGCACGGCGAGACTCGCGTCATCTGGTGGGACGCCTCGTCGGGCGCCTGGCAGGGACCCCTTGCGATCGAGCTGATCGGAAGCGAAGCCCCCTCCCCCTCTCTGCCGTTCTCGCCGGGCCGCCTCGGTCGCCTGAAGCGCACGATCTTCCCCTCCACGCTGTGGGAGTCCGGTCGCAGCGAGCGCGCGGCCGTGCCGAGCCCGTCGCTCCTTCCCGACGGGGCACACGTCGTGCTGCACACCACGTACATTGCGGCCCTCGCCGACGAGCTGCGCTCCCGCGCCGCCCGCATCTCCGTCGACGCGTACGACCTGATCTGGCGCGTCCACGAGATGGACGCCGACGTCGCGACGAAGGCCGTCGCGTCGATCCGCCGCCTGTACGCGCGGACCGTCCGACCGCGCGAGCTCGGTGGCCTGAAGGCCGCGGACTCGGTGCTGACCGCCGGCTGGGGCGACAAACTCGATTTCGAGGCTGCGGCGAGTCGTCAGGCCACGTGGGCTCCGACCGGACTCGACGTCGCGCCGATCGCGCGCAACCCGTCCGATCGCCTCCGTGTGGGCCTGATCGGCAACTTCGCGCACAGCGCGACGTCGGAGTCCGCTGATCGCCTGCTGGCGAGCCCGCTCGCGACCGACGCCAGCGTCGATCTCGTCTTCGCCGGTCTGGACTCGGAGACGTGGGCGTCGGCCAACGGCGTCACCGCCCTCGGCAAGGTCGCGTCGATCGCCGACTTCTACAGCCAGATCGACGCGATGGTCGTGCCGGTGAGCAACGCGTCGGGCATGAAGACCAAGCTCGCCGAGGCAGCCCTGGCCGGTTGCCCCGTCGTCACCAGCCCGGCCGGCGCCGCGGGCTACCACCCCGAGCTCCAGGCGCTGCTCGTCGTTGCTGACGATCCTTCGCAGCTCGACGCCGCGGCCGTTCGGCGCGCGACGGAAACCATGTCCGGCCCAGAACTCCGCGATGCCTTCGACCGGCACCTGGGCCTCGCGGCGGCGCGAGCGTCCTACATGCGAGGGCTCGGCCCGTCGCCGGTCAGCGGCTGAGCAGTCGCTCCAACGCAGCGTGACGGCGACGATGCATCTCCGAGTGCGTCACGCCGGCCACGCTCTTGAGTCCTGCGCGGCCACGCCGCTGCAGTTCGGGGATCGAGGCTGAAGCCTCTTCGAGGGCGTCGGCGAGCGACACCGGATCGCCAGCCGAGAAGGTCCATCCCGTCTCCCCTTCGGTCACATGGGGCCGGATGCCGTCTGCATCGGATGCCACACACGGAACGCTTCGCGCGTAGCCGTCGAAGACGATCCGCGGCTGCTCATCGCTGATCACCGGCACCACGAGCCCGTGGTAGCGGTCGACCAGTTCGAAGAACGGCACGCCGTACGGAACCTCGTCGAGCAACTGCGACTCGGTTTCGCCGCCGCCGGAACCCGCGGCCTCCACGTCCGGCCGCAGCGGGCCGTCGCCGATGAAGTCCACGACGATGCTGACGCCCCGGTCTCGCAGGATCGACACGGCCTTGGCCAGCGTGCCTGTGCCCTTGGCTTCGATCAGGCGACCGGCGAACAGGAATGAAGGCTTGGAGGGCTTGCGCTCCCAAGCCGTCGTCACGGCCTCGGGCGTGAGGAGGTCGGCGTCATCGACCCAACTCGCGGGGATCACCTCGCCGATCCGGCCGTGTCCCGGCGGGAGGCTCTCGCGGTACAGCGCCTGCGTGTAGAAGACGATGCTCGCGCGCGCGATGATGTTCTTGATCACGAACTCCCAGGCGGCGCCCGCCGCGCGGCGCACGAGTCGGGCATCAGCGAGCGCGCGCCAGTGGCCGTTCTCGACGACCACCACGACTACCTTTCGCGATCCCGTCCCGATCCGGCATGCCAGCCAGCCGACGGGCCAACCGATGTTGTCGGGCTGGACGATGTCCGCGTCGCGGATCGCAGCCCGTAGAATTTTGAAGATGGCCGGGGCCCGTCGAACGATGCCTGCCACCCCGTCGATGCCGGTTGGCAGCGCGACCATCTCAAACTCGACGCCGGCGGGCGGCTCGAGCTTCACGAGGTCGCCCAGGTCCTCCGGCAGCGGAGCGACCGGCGAGACCAGGCGGAAGGCGCGCACGTACGCGAGGTGCCGCATCACGTCCTGCCACCAGCCGCCGCTCAGCCAGATGGCGCCGTCGGCATCGCGATAGGCGACGTGCCTGGAGACCAAGACGTACCGGACCTTCAGTGGTGGGCCGTACTCGGGCGTGTCAGACATCGAGAACTTTCTAAAACCAGTGATCGAAAGTCACTATCGGGGGGCCAGCGCACCTTACCAACCACCCGGATCCCTCCTCGGGTGCTCGCGTCACCGCGTAGCGGACGGGGTGCGAGGCCTTGGTATCCTCGCCGTGCCCACGGCTCGCTTTCGCAAGGCACGCCCGACGCCGGCCACGCCGTAACAACTAGTGCTTCTCCCCGAAAGTCCGCAATGGCGTCGGTATCCCTCAACCCCCTAGTGCGCCTTTCCGAGTCAAGAATGGCTATCGGGCTTGGTGTCATCGCGG
>JAURVW010000306.1 GCA_030655275.1 Solirubrobacteraceae bacterium | reverse complement strand
CCACGAGGGCACCCACGGCATCCAGGCCATGGACCTGCTCGGTCGCAAGGCGATCATGCAGGGCGGCAAGGGCCTCGGCGTGCTCGCGCAGACGATCATGGCGACGATCGCCGAGGCCGGTGCGCAGCCGGAGTCGGAGGCCGCGCGCTACGCCGTCGACCTGCAGGCCGCGCTCGACCGCCTCGTGCAGGTGACCGCGCAGGTGTGGGCCCCGCTGGATCCCGAGCTCGCGCTCGCCAATGCGTCGTACTACCTCGAGGCCGCCGGCCACATCGTGGTGGCGTGGATCTGGCTCCGACAGCTGCTCGTCGCCGGCGACCAGTCGGGCGACTTCTACGAAGGCAAGCGCCAGGCGGCTCGGTACTTCTTCGCCTACGAACTCCCGCGGACGGGACCGCAGCTCGATCTGCTCGCCAAGCTCGACCGCACCACGCTCGACATGCAGGACGCCTGGTTCTAGGCGGTCAGCCCGTCGGCGGTCAGCCCCTGAGCGGTCAGCCCGTCGCGAGCTGCTCGAGGGCGAGGCGCAGGTGGCGAGCCATCTGCGTCCCGTCCACGCGGCGGTCGATCGTCGGATCGACCGTCAGCTGGATCGTGAGGCGGTGGTCGCCGTCGCCCTGCGGGTCGCCATCCGCGAGGAGGACGGAGAGCGAGGTCGCGGCCGAGAGCTCCGACGTGGGGTAACGCACCCACATCTGCTCGAGGATCCGCTGCAGCTCGAAGCTCGCACCGGCCTTCGTCTCGCCGCCGCGGAGCGGCACGGAGATGCGGTAGGCGCCGTCGCCGTAGGCCTGCACGTCGCGCAGATGCCAGAGCAGCTGGAGCGGGACGCGAACGCGCAGCGCACGCTCGCGGCCGGAGGCGTCCGGCGGCGGGCCGCTCGGGTTCAGTCCGTCGGCCGCACGCACCCGCCGGCGTTCGACCTCGTCGGGCAGCGTGAGGGAGAACGCGGAGGACCGCTCGACGGGAACCGTCCGGGCCTCACTGGGCATGGTGGGTGACTCGAGATTGAACATGCTGCCGGTCTGATATTCGGCAAAACGCCACCGGAACGCGAGTTCCGTTCACGTTCTGTTCAGGTACTCGGCGTTCGGCCGTGCAAGGGGCAAATCATCGCGACGGTCTTGACCGGTCGTCGCCCGCCGACAGGGACCGGACACGAGTGACTGGACACGCGACACGCTGCGAACTACGTTGGTGTGGCGCACCCGAACTGGGTCCCCCGCGCCCCTCGGGGCGGCTTGACCGGGCGCACCTTGTCCCCACAAGACCTTCGTGTCCGAGGTTTCCCATGCCAGTTCGCCATCCGCTCGCGCGCGCCGCGCGCCCGACGCTCATCGTGTCGACCGCGCTCGCTGCGATCGCCGTCATCCCGGGAGCCGCACTCGCGGCCCCATTCGAAGCCACGTCCAGTGGCTTCTGCAGCTACGCGCCGAAAGACTCGCCCGCCAACACGACGGGGACGACGTTCAACCTTCCGATCACGATCCGCGGCGAGGCCACCACCCTCACGGAGGGCGAGTACTTCCAGCTGCGGAGCGGCAGTCTCGTGCTGGGGTCGAACACGTCGACCGGTCTCGGGAGCCTCGCCGCGCTCGGCGACACCGTTGCGCTCTCGCTCACGAAAGCCGACATTCCCACGCAGGGCGCCAACCGCGCGCTCACGGCGTTCGTCTCCCGCTGGTCCCCGACCGGGCTCGGCACGATCACCAGCACCACCAAGACCCTCACCGCGGCTGCGATGGAGCCTCAGCGGACCGGCGTGCGGGCGCCGATCGCGATCGGCAGCAAGGTCACGCTCTTCCAGCCGGTCGTGGTGGGCGAGATCACCGCCACCACCGGTCCCAGCACCACGGTCTACCGGTTCTCCTGCCCCGGGATCCCGGCCCCTCCGATCGCCCCGACGCCCATCGCCGAGCTGACGGTCGCGCCGAAGGCGGTCCCCGCACCGCCTGAGATCGTCGGGCTGAACGCCCGCGGACGCGGCCCCGAGGGCCTCGAGGTCCAGGGACGTTTCGACGGACCGATCACCAGCGTCTTCATCGACGATGTCCCGCTCCAGTTCACGAAGCGCTCCTACAACACGATCGCCATCGAGCAGATCCCGGACACTATCTCCGTGGGCCGCGGCTCGATCCGCGTCGTGACGCCGGCCGGCGAGACGGCCAACACCGCGGCGGACGACTTCGACGTCACCCGGTACACCCCCGCGGGCAACGCGGTCACGGTGCAGAACGTCTGCACCCTGACCGGGAACCCCACGGCCACCGTGAAGCGCACGGTGACCACGAAACTGCGCGGATCACTGCCCACGTCGGTCCGCACGGGCGACGCGCTCTCGATCGACCCAATTGTGTCGATCACCTTCCCCGGATCGACCCTCAGCGACTACGACTCGATCGGCGCCATCACGCAGCTGACCGCCGGCATCGAAGGGCTGCGGCTCGGCGCCACGGGCACGTCCTCGTCCGACGTCGTCCTGGCCGAGTCCGGCACGCTGAGCAGTGGCTTCCCGCTGCTGGGTCGCAGCGTCGACCTCGCCTTCGACGCACCGCACCGCTCCGTCTCGCTCGGGACCGTCACGGCGCCCGCCGGATCCCGGGTGGTCCTGAAGCCCGCCGGTTTCCGGCTCAAGGGAACGTTGACCGGGAACGATCCGCTCGACGGCCTCGGGCTCATCGGCGACTACGACTGGACCTGCCTGCCGAGCGGAGACCTGGCCGGCGGATTCGCATCGATCCCGGTCGTCGACGATGCGAACCCGGAGCCGACGCCGACCCCGACGCCGACCCCGACCGTCACGCCGTCGCCGACGCCGGTCGCTGATCCGACGCCTACGCCCACGCCCACGCCGATCGTCACGCCGACGCCTTCGCCGACGCCGAAGCCGGATGGCGATACGACGTTCGTGAAGTACCCGTTCAACCTGAAGGGGTCGGCGACGCTCAAGACGCTCACGAAGGGCACCCTCCCGCTGACGGGCTCGATCGATGCGACGCTCGGTCTCCCGTCGCAGACGTTCACGGCGACGCTGGCGCTCAACCCGACCTCCGGCAAGCTGACGACGCTCGGGTTCCTGCCGGTCGACGCGAAGGTCAACCTCGTCTCGACGGAACCGGTGAAGGGCTCGCTCAAGGACGGCGTGCTCCTCGCGAACGCCAAGGTGCGCATCAAGCTCCCGTCGGTCAAGACGCTCGGGATCGAGCTCGCCGGTGGCGCGAACTGCCAGGCCAAGCAGATCTCCTCGATCAACCTGCGCAGCACGCAGGAAGAGTTCCTGCCGACCGAGGGCGGACCGATCGCCGGCACCTTCTCGATCAGCGACCTGACGGGCTGTGGCTTCCTCAACAACCTCGTCTCGCCGCTGACCGCCGGGTCCGGCAACGCGATCGCACTGAACCTGATCAACCCCTAGGCGCGACGCGACCGACGCAGCGCCCCGCCAGCGATGGCCGGGCGTCTGCGCCGGCCGCATCTCACACGACGGACCGTGGTCCTCCGACTGAACGTCGGGGGTCCGCGGTCCGTCGTCGTTTCGGAACGCCGTTCTGAAATCCGGTACGCACCGGATTATGTTCCCCTGAGCGCTCGAACTGATTCCCCTACGTCCCTCCCCCGGGACGGCTCGGTCCGGCCTGCCCGTCCCCACCAAGCCTTCCGTCCCGAGGTTTCCATGTCCGTTCGTCCCCGGCGTTCGCGCGCTGCGCGCCCCCTGCTCGCTGCAGCGACCGCGACCATCGCGTTCACCGCCGTCCCCGGCGTCGCGCAGAGCGCGGCCGCGCTGCCCACCATCACGGGCCTGTCCGAACGCAACTCCGCCAAGGGCGGCACGGTCGACATCCACGGTCAGTTCGACGAGGCGATCACGAGCGTCGACTTCGGCGGCATTGCCTCGCCGAGTTTCACGAAGGTCTCGCAGTACACGATCCGGGCTGCGATCCCGGCCGCACCGGCCGCTGAGAACGTTCGGATCCGCGTGGTCGCCCCCGCCGGCGAGACCCCCGACCGCCGCGAGGACGACTTCGACTTCCTCGGCGATCCCCTGACCGAGAGCTTCGTGGAGGTCGAGAACGTCTGCGCAGCCATCGGCGCTTCGACGTTCCGGGACCCGATCCGGATCGTGACGCAGCTGCGCGCCGTCGTCCCGAAGTCCATCCTGACCTACGACCCCCTGTCGCTCAGCGTCCTCACCACGGTTCGCGTCCCGGCCGAGTCCCTGGTGCCCCAGGCCCGCAACGGCCGGACCGACGGCTTCTTCGCGACGATCTTCTCCCCCCGCGTCGAGGCTCCGGGGACGTCGTCCGGCGGCGCGGTCCTGTTCGGGGGCTTCCAGCTCGACAACGACTTCCCCGGTCCGAGCCGTGGCGGAGACTTCGCGTTCGACGGGCCGCGAATGCCGGCGGACTTCGGAACGGTGACCGCGGCCAAGGGAACGAACGTCGTGATCCGACCCGGCACCTTCCGGTTCGGCGGCGGATACTTCGAGGGGTTCACCGGTGGCGGCGAACTCGACTACGCGTGCACCCCGACGGGCGAGACGCGTCCGGCCGGTGGGCAGCTCGCCGAGATCCGCGTCGTCGGAACCGGCCAGCCCCCGGAGCCGACGCCCGTGCCGACGCCGACGCCCACACCGACGCCCGATCCCACGCCGACCCCGGTCCCGACCCCGACGCCGGTGCCCACGCCGATCCCGGAGGACACGGCGGTCGTCGACTTCCCGTACGCGCTCCAGGGCACGTCGTCCGTCAAGACGCTCACGACGGGCACCCTTCCGCTGTCGGGCACCTTCGACGCGAAGCTCGGCCTCCCGTCGGCGGCCCTCTCCGGCGTGCTCAAGCTCGACCCGACCTCGGGCAAGCTCACCACGCTCGGTTTCCTGCCGGTCGACGCGAAGGTTAACCTCGAATCGACGGAGCCGGTGACGGGCTCCGTCCGGGACGGCATCCTCCTCGCCACTGCGAAGGTGCGGATCAAGCTGCCGTCGGTGAAGGTGCTCGGCATCGAGCTCGCGGGTGGAGCGAACTGCCAGGCCAGGCAGATCTCGTCGATCGCGCTGAAGTCCACCCAGGACGTGTTCTCACCGAACGAGGGCGGCCCGATCGCCGGCACCTTCGCCATCAGCAACCTCACGGGCTGCGGGTTCCTCACCAACCTCGTCTCGCCGCTGACCGCGGGGTCCGGGAACGCGATCGCGCTCAACCTGACCAAGCGGTAGCGCGACCCGGTTCGGGTGCCGGCGGGCGCCCGAACCCCACGCTGAGGCGATGACGCCCCTCCTCGGCGCGCCGCCTCAGCGGCGCTTGCTGAGGCGATCGAGCAGGAGCGCGATGGAGCGCTCGAGCTGCTCGTTCGTGGCCTGCTCGACCTTGCCGACGCCGATGGCCTTGTTGATCTCCTGGTTGACCATCGCCTGGCTGGAGTTGGTCGCGCGGGAGAGCTCGGAGACGAGCGTGTGGCGACGCTTGCGCAGCATCTCCTGCTGCTCCCAGGCCGGACGCTCGGAGGCGAGCACCGGCGCCGGCTCGGTGCGCTTCTTCGGCTTCGCTCGCTGCCACGACTTGGCAGGCGTGTCGTCGTCCTCGTCGTCGTCATCGTCGAGGGCGGCCCACGGGTCGAGCGGATCGACGGCCGGTTCCTCGGCGGGCGCCGCGGGCGTCGCCGAGCCGTTCATGATCGCGCTCGGGCGGATGATCCGGCCGTGCTCGTCGCGCTGGAGCCCAGTGCTCGGACGGCCTGCGTTCGGCGTGAGTTCGACGGCGGCGCTACCCGTCACGCCGCGGCCGTCGAGCGGCCCGACGTCGCCGGACTCCCCGGCCCGCTCGGCGTCGGCGCTGGCCTCGCCGCCGATGAAGCCGGCGTGGGTGTCGGTGGAGTCGCCCTTGCCATTGCCGCCGTCGAGGCCGGCGAAGAGATCCATCTGCACCTGGACGTCGGCCTTCACGGCCTTGAACGACTTCTTCTCCCCGGGGAGCTTGGCCTCGCGCTCCTCCTCGACCTCGTCGAGCTCGGAGCCGTCGCCCTCCTCCTGCGGGATGAGCAGGTGGCGGATGTCGTCCTCGACATCCGTCGCGTGCTGCCGGAGGCGGATGTCGGCCGGGATGTAGAGCCAGGAGCGGTCGGTCGGCGGGCGACCCGGGATGGTGCGCACGAAGCGCCCGACGACCTGACGGAAGATCAGCGGCGTCTTGGCCGTCGTCGCGTAGACGCCCACGCGCAGGCGCGGGATGTCGACGCCCTCGGAGACCATGTTCACCGCGACGATCCACGCGCGGTCGGACTTCGAGAAGGCCGCGAGCTTCTTGTGGGCCTGGGTGTCGGTGTAGAGGACCGTGATCGGGTCCTCGCCGTGGTCGGCGCGCAGGATCTTCGCGATACGTCGCGCGTGCTCGGAGTCGGTCGCGACGACGAGGCCGCCGGCGTCGGGATGGCTCGAACCCCGCAGCGACTTGAGGCGCAACGCGGCCTGGCCGAGGATGCGCGGCAGACCGTCCTCGAGGTCGAGCGAGAGCGCGGTGCGGTAGCGACGGGAGGCCTCGGCGCCGGTGAGGGCGTCGGAGAACCCGGCCTCGATCACCTGCCCGTCGGACTCCCACTGCAGCACGCCGTCGAACGGGATGAACCGGATCGGCCGACAGACGCGGTCCTTGACCGCATCGCCGTACTTGTAGGAGATGTTGGGCACGACGTAGCCGTCGTTGTCGTACTCGGCGCCCGGGATCGCGGTGCGATCCGAGCGGAACGGCGTGCCGGAGAGCAGGAGCCAGCGCTCGGCCCGCGCAAAGGCGCTCGTGAAGCCCTCGCCCCAGGCGAGCTCGTCGCCGAGGTGGTGGGCCTCGTCGGCGATGATGAGGGTGTCGGGCGTGCAGAGCGACTTCCAGCGCTTGGCGCTCGCGGCCACGCGCGCGTACGTGACCGAGACGCCCTGGAAGCCGCCCGGGGGCTCGAGGTGCTGGGAGTCCGGCAGGAGCTGGAGGCCGTACTCTGAGGCGGCCTGGGCCCACTGGCGCGTGAGCGGGGCCGTCGGGCAGACGATCACGACGCGCTTGATCTTGCCGGCCTCGAGCTGCTCCTTCGCGTAATGCAGCGACGGGCGCGTCTTTCCGGCACCCGGGGCGGCGGCGATCAGGTAGGTGCCGAACTCCCACTCGCGCATCTCGAGGATCGCCTTGCGCTGCCACGGCCGGAGGCCACTGAGGTCGGTCGTGATGGTGGGCGCGGCGCTCATGCAGGAACCGAGGATTGTACGGTGCCGGCGGCGGGCGCCGACCCCTCACCGAGGCCCGAACTCCGCTATGAGCGGGGTCTGTTGCAGCGGCTGCGCAGAACTGGCGCAGTCGGTCGTCCGCGCGTGACAGAAGCCGACCGCGGGGCTTACGGCGCCCTGACGACAGGCTTGCGAGGATCACCCGATGCGTGCCGTGACGATCGTCGACAAGTCCCTCGTCGTGGAGGCCGACTACCCCGATCCCGTCCCCGGGTTCCAGCAGGTGCTGGTGCGCGTGAAGGCCGCGGGGCTCAACGGCGCCGACCTCCTGCAGGTGCGCGGCGCCTACCCGGCGCCTCCCGGCTCCCCGCACGACATCCCCGGACTCGAGTTCGCCGGCGAGGTGGTCGGCCTCGGCGACGGCGCCGCCCGCTTCGAGGTCGGCGACCGCGTGATGGGCATCGTGGGTGGCGGCGGGCAGGCCGAGTTGCTCACCTGCAACGAGCGCCAGCTCATGCCGGTGCCGCCGTCGCTCGACATCGTCGAGGCCGGCGGGTTCGCCGAGGCGTTCACCACCGCGCACGATGCGCTCGTCACGCAGGCCGGCCTGCGACCGGGCGAGCGTCTGCTCGTGCACGGCGCCGCCGGCGGCGTGGGGACGGCAGCGGTGCAGATCGGCCGCGCCCTCGGCGCCTCGGTGGTGGCGACGAGTCGCCACGAGCAGTTCGACGAGCGCCTCGAGCACCTCGGGGCCGAGGTCGTCACCCGACCGGGCGAGCACTTCGGGTTCGGCCCCTTCGACGTGGTCCTCGAGCTCATCGGCGGCTCGAACATCAACGAGGACGTGAAGGCGCTCGCGCTCAACGGTCGGATCTGCGTGATCGGCGTCGGCGGGGGGATCAAGGCCGAGCTCAACCTGCTCGCGCTGATGGCGGCCCGCGGCCGGGTGATGGCGAGCACCCTGCGCTCGCGCCCGCTGGAGGAGAAGGCGGCGACGGCCCGCGCGGTCGAGCGGGAGCTCTTCCCCTTCGTCGACCGGGGCCAGATGGCGGTCCCGATCGCGGAGAGCTTCCCCGTCGAGGAGGTCGAGCAGGCCTACGCGCACTTCAAGGCGGGTGGGAAGTTCGGAAAGGTGATCATCACCTTCTGAGTCGGGGCGCCGGGCAGCGGTCGAACGACCGCTCAGCAACCCGAGGGGTAATATGGAGTACCCCTGATTCGGTACGAGAAAGTATCGTTACACCAACTTCCTGACGGATGCTCAAATTCAACCCTTGGGGGTTGCAAACGGGCGTTTCGTCGATACCGTTCCCCCCATGGCTTTCGTGGCCCCGTCCCACCCACACCGCCCCCGCCCCGTTCTCACCCCCCGCTGACCCGTGCCACGTTCACCGTCAGAAGGGGCCTCGACTCGAGGCCCGGCCGATCTCGATCTCACCCGGCAGTCGCCCACGCGCGACCGCCGAGTGCGTAGCGGCGTCGACCGTCGCCTGGCCAACCACGGCCCGCCGGAGGGCGTGCCGGAGCGTCGCCAGAACGACCGCCGCAGCCACGATCGTCGCTCACACCAGCGCGTCGATCGTCGCTCCCGCGACCGTCGCCTGTCGACGGGTCGTCGTGGCAGCGCCTCCGGTCCGCGTCACCTCACCCGCGCCGCGCAGCCCCGCGCGCACGTCGCTCCCGTCGTCGCGAAGCGTTCGCGCACGGCCAAGCTCTTCCGCGGTCTCGTGATCACGCTCGTCGCCCTGGCGTGCCTGCTCGCAGCCACCCTCACCGAGTCGCCGGGCTCCAACGGCTCGGCCTCCTCGCTCTCCGATCGCGCAGTCAACGTGCTGCACCTCGGCGAGTCGCCCTAGGGCGCTCCGGTCGGGTCAGCCCGTCCTGACCCGACCGCAAGCCGACTCAGGACGCTGCGCAGGTCCTGGTCGCCTGAACGTCGACAACCTGCACAGCGCAGCCGACCCGCCCGACTGGTGCGCAGGTTCTGGTCGCCTGGAGGTCGACAACCTGCACAGCGTGGCCAACTCCGCGGGCTAGCCTCTCGGGCGTGTCGCTCCTCGTGCTGTCGCCCTCCGGCCTGATCGCCGAGATCGTCGACGCCACGGATGGACTCAAGGCCGTGCGGTTCGACCCGACCGATCCCGTGCCGCCGGCGGCGGGCGCCGAGGCCGAGGCGATCGTCACGATGACCGAGCACGCCCGTGAGATCCGCGAGCTGTTCGGTCGCCTCCCGAAACTGCTGCTCGTGCAGACGCAGAGCGCGGGGTTCGATGCCTGGGTCGACCATCTCCCGCCCGGCGTGCAGCTCTCGAACTGTCGCGGCGCCCACGGGCGGGCGACGGCCGAGCTCGTGATCGGAATGCTGCTGTCGATCCTCCGCGAGCTTCCGGAGTTCGGCGAGGACCAGGCGCTCGAGGACTGGGCCACGCGCACGACCGACTCGCTCTTCGAGCAGCGCGTGCTGATCCTCGGCGCCGGTGATCTCGCGACGCACCTCACCGCGATGCTCGAGCCGTTCGGCTCCCACGTCACGCGCGTCGGGCGAACGGCGCGCGAGGGGGTCGTGACGCTCGCCGACGTGCCCGCGCTCCTGCCGGACACCGACATCGTCGTCGCCCTGCTGCCCCTGAGCGACGAGACCCGCCACCTCATCGACCAGGCCTTTCTCGCCGCGCTGCCCGACGGCGCGATCGTGGTGAACGCCGGCCGCGGACCGCTCGTCGACACCGACGCGCTCCTGGCCGAGCTGGAGTCCGGCCGGCTCCGAGCCGCGCTCGACGTGACCGATCCCGAGCCGCTCCCGGCCGGCCATCCGCTGTGGAAGGCGCCCGGGCTGCTGCTCACGCCGCACGTCGGCGGCGACACGCTCGGCTTCGAGGAGCGTGCGGCCCGGATCTGCGCCGGTCAGATCGCGGAGTTCGCGCGCGGAGAGCGCCCAGAGAACCTCGTGATCGAATAGCGACGGTCGTCCCCCGCCCACGGCGGTGGCGCACCCCCGCTCGACAACTGGCGCACGAAACCCCGTGGAGCGAGTTGACTGATGGACATCGACGACGAGCCCGACTCTCCCTCGCTCCTTGCACCGCGCCGCTCCGGCTCGGCGCCGGTCGACCTGCTGCGGCGCCCGCTGCAGGTGCTCTGGCCGCATCACAGCATCACCGCGCCGCTCGCCGGGCAGGCGAATCTCTCGGTCCCGCTCGCCGGTGGACCGCCCCGCGCCGATGCCGCGACGAAGATCACGCGCCACCTCCAGCAGCTGTGGGTGCGCAACCCACTCACCGCCGCGCGCCGCATCACCTCCGTCGCCGCCGCGATCGTGAAGGACGCCGCGCCCGGCGCTCCGGCCGACCACCGCCTCATCCTGATCCTCACGTACGACCAGGCTCCCGACGACCAGCCGCTCGACGCCGGCCACATGGGCCGCCACCTCGAGGCGGCCGTCGCCGCCCTGGGCTAGACCTGAGCCGCGCTCCGCGCGGCTTCACCGGCGCCGGCTCGTCCTTCTCCCCGGGACGAGCCGGGTGTCAGGTCCAGCCGGCCGGGCCGGCCGGGCCGGCCGGGCCGACCGGCCGTCGGTTCAGCCGACCTGGCGGCGGGCGCGGTCCTCGGCGATGCGGGCCTCGGCCCGGCTGAGCAGCGTACCGCCGTCCTCCGCGCGGTTCCATTGCGCGATGCCGACCGAGAACGCGTTCGTCACGGCCGGCTGACGACGGATCGCCGCGATCACCTCGCGCACCTGTCGCTCGCCCTTGCCCACCACGAGCGCGGCGTACTCCTCGCCGCCGTTTCGTGAGAGCAGGTCGATGTCGGCACGGCGGAAGGCGTCGACGACGGTGAGCAGCAGACGATCAGCCGAGACGTGCCCGTGGGCCTCGGTGTAGCGGTCGAACCCGTCGAGGTCGACGACGACGACGGTGAGGTGCTCGCCCTCGGTGCGGGCCTGCTCGAGGCTGTGGGCCACGGCGGTCGTCCACCACCGGCGCGCGGGGAGATCCGGGGCGCCGCCCGCCGACTGCCGCACCATCGAGGCCAGTCGCGTGATCCGCTCGAGAGCGGCGCGGCAGAGACTCGCCACGGTGTGCAGGAACGCCTCCTGCTCGTCGCCCAGCTCGCCCTCGATCTCGATGCGCAGGTTCGCGAGGATGCTGCCGCTCGTGGTGAGCAGGGGCAGGAGCCCGACGGTTCCGCTGCCGGCGGGCTCGTTCTGGAAGGTGGCGGTCGGGCCGTCCATCCCCGGCTCGGGGCGCAGGACCTTGGCGCCGCGCACGACACCGCCGCCGACGAGCTCGTGCACGATCACCCCCTCGACCTGTGCAGCCGTCATGGCGTTGCCGAGCTTGCTCGTGATGCGCTGCAGCAGCGCGGCCCGCTCGGCAGCACGGCGCGCCTTCTCGCGCTCGGCTGCCAGCTCGAGCTCGTAGGCGTCTCGCGCGGCAGCGAGCCGGGCGGTGACGGCCGCGTCGTCGACGGGCGTCGCTTCGGCTTCGACGACCGGTGTGTCGGGAACATCGGCGTCGGCCTCGGCCCCGTCGACCGAACCATCCACCGCGGTCGCTTCGCTGCCCGCGTCGACGGCCTCGAGCGGCACCGTGGCCGTCGGCGAACGGAAGAACGAGATCGACGACATGAGCATCTTGAGCAGCGCGCCCAGCTCGCTCACGTTGCTCGGCTTCGTGAGGTAGGCGTTGGCGCCGGCGGCGTAGCACCGGTCGACGTCCTGCTGGCGACCGGAGCCGCTGAGGATCACGAGCGGCAGCGCACGCGTCGCGGGCGCAGCGCGAAGGCGGCGCACGAGTTCGCAGCCGTCGACGCCGGGCAGGTTGAGGTCGACGACGAGGATGTTCGGCCATTCGCCGTCGTCCTCGAGGTGCGTGAGCACCGTCTCGGCCCGCTCCCAGCGCACGAGCTCGGTGCCCGGCGCGTCGCGCATGACGACCCGCAGGAACGCTGCGTAGTCCTCGTTGGAATCCTCGACCAGGCCGATGACGGCGCCTGTGGATGACGCGGTCATGCCGCCTCCAGGGTGAAGTAGAAGGTGGTGCCCTCGCCGAGGGCGGAGTCGACCCAGATCGCTCCGCCGTGACGCTCGACGATACGGCGACTCAGGGTGAGACCGGCTCCGGCTCCGCCACCGTAGTCGTCCTTGCCATGGAGGCGGCGGAAGAGTTCGAAGATCACGTCGAAATGGTCGGGGTCGATGCCGATCCCGCGGTCGCGGACGTAGATCGCGACGGGCTCGGCATCGCCGACGGCCGAGCGCCGCACGTGCGCCTCGCTGTCCGGCGCATCCGACAGCCAGCACGTGCCGACCTCGATCTCGGCGTCGGCCTCTGAGTACTTCACGCCGTTCCAGACGAGGTTGAACAGCAGCTGACGCAGGCCGTCCTCGTCGGCATGGAGCGTCGCCGGTTCGACGCTGATCTCGACGTCCGCGTCGAGGCGTGCCGCGAGCAGCTCGCGCACCTCCCCGACGACGGTCGGCAGGTCGACGGTCGTGCGGCGATCGACCTGCTCGCCGAGCTGCGCGTAGTCCAGGAGGGCGTCGAGCAGCCCGCCCATGCGGCCCGTGAGGCGCCTGATCGTCTCGATCTGCTCGCGGCCGTCGTCGCCGACCGCGTCGCCGTGGTCCTCCAGGAGGAAGCCGGCGAACTGCTCGATGCCGCGGACCGGCTCGCGCAGGTCGTGGGCGGCGGCGTAGGCGAAGGCGTCGAGCTCCGTGTTGGAGCGGGCGAGCTCGTCGTTGAGTCGCGCGAGCTTCTCGGCGCGGGTGATGACCAGGGCGGCGACGGCGGTGCGCAGGTCGCGCACCGCATCGAGCTCCGCGGCGCCCCACGGACGCGACCGCCCACGGACCTCCCCGGCCCAGCGCTCGAACGACTCGCGTTCGCCGAGCCGCAGCTCGCCCGACGGCTCGCGCCGCACGAGTTCCTTGTCGCGGTTCGCCCAGGTCACCTCTTCGATCGTCTCCCGCCGCAGCCAGATCACCCAGTTGCCCTGGCGTCGCGAGAGCGAGAAGGCGACCAGGCCCGATGCGACCGTCGCCAGGTCGTCGAGGGTCGGATCCAGGATGCCGAGGCGGTCGGTCACGATCAGGTCGTGGGGCTGGTCGGTGAGGGCGCCGATCAGGCGGTCGATGTCGGCGTCGGCCGGGACGTCGCCGACGGTGCGGCGCTCGCCTCCGATCGACACGATCGCGCCGGTCGCGCGGCACAGGCCGAGCAGCCCGTCGGGCACGGCGGTGAGCCCCTCGGCGATCGATTCGATGCCGGTGAGTGCCTCGAGCACGGCGTTGGCCGACTGCTGGAGCCCGAGGCCCTGCTGCGCCTGCTCGAGCTGCGTCGCCGTGGAGACGCACATCGACGTGACCGAGCCGAGCACCTCGCACTCGCTGCGCACGCGCACCGGCACGTACTTCGGTCCGCCGTAGTGATGGGCGGAGAGCAATCCCCAGAGCCGGCCACCGACGACGATCGACACCGAGAGCGACGCCCGCACGCCCATGTTCGTGAGGTAGCGGATGTGCATCGGCGAGACCGCGCGCAGCGATCCGCCGGAGAGGTCCAGGGACGTGTCGGTCTCGGGATTGAGGACGGGCACGAGCGGAGCTACGACGGCGGCGACGTCGGGGATCACGCGCACGCGGTTGCGCACATAGAGCTCGCGAGCCTGGCGTGGGATGTCGCTTTCGGGAAAGTGCAGGCCGAGGAAGCTCTCGAGCGACGGATCGGCGTCCTCCGCGATCACGACACCATGGCCGTCCGCCTCGAAGCGGTAGGTCCACACGCGGTCGTATCCGGTGAGCTCCCGCAGGGCGGTCGCGGCGGCAGCAGCCATCGACTCGATCGAGTCGCAGGCCTGCAGCGAGGCGCTCCAGGCGCCGACCCGCGTGATCGCGGTGAGCGCATCGGGCTCATCCGGGTCGGCGGGTTCGAGTTCGACGCCGAGCAGACCCTCCGCCGGGGTGAAGGTCTGCGCGTCGAAGATCGTGCCGGTGAAGAGTTCCAGGCGGTCGGGGCGGATGACCGGTCCGCTCGTCCGCTGCGCCGAGGCGCCGAGACGTTCCGCGGTGCCGGCGCCGGCGAGCGCGCTGAGCGTCTGCCCGAGGATGGCGTCGGGCGCGTGGCCGAGCACCGCCTGGGTGTTGGCGGAGGTCTGCACGATCTCCCCGTCGCTCGTGCGCGCGACGAGCAGCACGCCGTGGGGCTGCACCGCGCCGGGGATGTGGATGGGCTCGCGGTCGCAGTTGTCGAGATCGATGGGCGTGCCGACCGGGAGGAAGTCGATGGGGGCGTCGCCGCTCACCGGCAGAGCCAGGCTTCCATCGCGTCGAAGGTGCGGCAGGCGCCGTCGATGATGCCGTCGGCGCCGTGCTGCTCCGCGGTGCTGTCGATCCTCGCGATCAGGAGCTTCCAGCGCGCGGAGAGGCCCTCGGAGCCGGAGAGGAACGCGGTGCCGGTGTCCTGGTCGAGTTCGAGCTTGCGCCCGGCGAGGCGCGCGAGCACCGCGCCGCCGAGCGCCGAACCCTCCACCACGTAGAGCCCGCCGACCGCCTCGGCGTCGGAGGCGAAGGTCGGTAGGTCGGTGCAGACCGGCAGCGTGGAGGCCTCGGTGCCCAGGACGAGCAGGTCGAGCGCGAGCAGGTCGGCGCGCGGAGGCAGCGGCAGGAGCTCGGGAAAGGCCGAGGACCGAGCTTCGAGCTTCAGGCTGAACGGCGCGTGGAAGCCGTAGAGGCGGGTGAGGAACTCGCGATACGTCCCGATCGACGCGAACGAGTTCTCGGCGTCGACGCGTGCCTCGATACGGGTGTGCCGTTCCCGCGTCGCGGCACGCAGGGATTCCAACGGAGAAACGGTCTTACCTTCGGCAGGCGTGGCCGCGGAGAGCGGCTGGGGACGGGCAGAAGTCAGTGTCGCCTCGGAAGATGCTGAGCGAAGGACCCGTCGGTACGTCTCGTGAAGCGATCCGATCCCCGCTCGTGCAAGGGGCAAGACCGCGGGGTGTCGAGGCGATGGTGAGCCGCTCGCCCGTGAAGGAGCGAACGCCCACAGTTAACTCGGCTCAGCGGCCCGGTGCAACCACGCCGCCCGTACCGGGCGCTTCTCCCTCATCGGACTGCGCCGCGGAGAGGATCTGGTCGAGCACCGCCTGGAGGTCGGCCGACCGCGGAGACTTGGAGAAGTAGCCCGTCGCACCGGCTTCCAGGCACCGTTCGATGTCCATCTGGCGGTCGGAGCCGCTGAGCATGAACATCGGCACGCCGGAGGTCTCCGGGTGCTTGCGCAGCCGGCGTACGAGTTCGCAACCATCGATGCCCGGGAGACTGAGGTCGACCACGAGCACGTCGGGGCGAGGAGCCTCTTCGTCCTCGGTGAGCTGGGCGAGCGCGGCTTCCGCGCGCGTCCACCGCTTCACCTCGGCGTCGGACGCCATGCGCCTGAACACGCGGGCGAAGATCGCGAAGTCCTCGTCGGAGTCCTCGATCACGCCGACCGTGAGCCGGTCCCGCGCGCGCTGCTCGTGCGCCGCGGTATCGGTGGCGGCGAGCGAATCGTGGCGTGAGGCGGTCGGGGCAGACAAGACCACACCATTTTGACCGATCCTCAGTTCGGATGCGGCCGAATCAGAACATTGTTACGAACTTGTCAGATGTCGGGCGCCCGTTCGCCTGAAAAGGGGACGGTTGACCGGCCTCGACGGGGCGCCGGTGGGGGCCGGATGGGCCGATCGGCCCATCGATCTGGCCGACGGCCGGTTTTCGGAAGCCTTCAACGACCGGCGTGACCGGCGGCAGCCGCTAATACGGCGGCTGGTCGTCCCACCATTTGCCCAGCTGCCGGAAGGCCGTCCAGAAGGAGCGCTTGGCCGACTCCTCGTCGAGCGACTGGTGGATGTCGGGGACGACGATCGCCTCAGTCGCGGGCGTGAAGCGCTGTACCTCGCCGGGCGCCCAGGCGAGGGGCCGGGAGAGCGGGACGTCGAGGGCGTTGAGCGCGCCGAGGGCACGTTCGCCGAGCACCATCACGATGCGCGGCTGCACGATCGCGATCTCCCGCACGACGAGCCGCGAGAGGGCGGTGTCGGTGTGCTCGTCGTCGACCTTCGGGCACTTCACGATGAGCGTGCCGTAGATCGTCGTCGGGTCGATGTCGAGGCGCTTGAGCGAGGCGAGGATCGCGGCGCCGGCCCGACCGAAGAAGGCGACGCCCTCGCGCTGCTCGGCATCGCTCGGCTCGTAGCCGATCAGCATCACGTCGGCTTGGGGGTGGCCGGAGGAGAGCACCGGGTTCGTGTCGCTCCGCACGCAGCTGTCGCATTGCCGAACTTCCTGTTCGACCTCGCTCAGCTCGCGAATCGCACGCTCCAGGTACTTCTCACGAATCTCATCGTCCGCAATGCGCACGGTGCCTGTTTCGCCCTAGCGCGGTGCGAGCCTGTCTCTGCACCTCCGGTTGCGGCGCGCACGCCTTCCTGCGATCCGTCCTGTGCGGCAGGTATTCCGTGGGGCGCGTCGTTCACGCGGGAGCGCGCCCGGGTCAGCCCTTCAGCCGCACGCGGGCCTTGGCAGCGACCCAGCCCTTGTTGGGCGCGGCCTCGATCGTCACGAGGAGCCCCTTCTTGCGGTTGAGCTTCTTCGGCAGTTTCAGGCGCACCGCGAAGGCGCCGGTGCCGGGCGCGACCTTGGCGACCTTCTTCACCGAGACGGCCTTGTTCTTCTTGTTGCGGCCCGCGATCGTGATCGTCACCTTCGAAGCGGCGCCGGGCGGCGTGGTGCCCTTGATCACGACGGAGGAGCCCTTCGGCAGCTTGGCCGGCAGCTTCGGGATGATCACCAGCTTCGATGAGCCGCCGGCGCCGCCGGGGGTGTTGCCGTTCTTCGGGGTGATCCCGAGGTCCTTGGCCGTGGGGGTGAGCGTGACCTGCGCGGGCATGCCCTGGTTGCCGGCGGAGTCGACGATCCAGAGGTCGACGCGCACGTTCGCCAGCGACGTGAGGCGCGTCGACACGCGGATCGGCGCGGCGCCGGGCTCGGGCAGCTTGCCGGTGGCCAGCGGCGAGCAGCGGAAACCGGGGGCCGGGCACACCAGCACGTAGTAGGAGTCGGCGTCGGTGTCGGCCGGATCGGCGGTGAGCTCGAGCACGCGCAGTTCACCGGTCGACTCGACGAGCTTCACCTTCGGCGGCTTGGGCACGTCGGTGTCGTAGATGTAGTCGACGGGCTCGCTGTGGGTGACGGCGCCGCCCTCGGAGGTGAGGCGCACGCGCACCTTGACGGCCGGGAACGCCTCGCTCTTGAAGTTGACCGGGCCGGAGGTCGACATAGAGCTCAGCAGGGTGCACTGCGAGTTCTGGCCGATGCCGACGATGGTGCAGAGCTCGACCTTCGCGTCCTTGACGTTCATGCCGTCGGGGATGGTCCAGTTCACGTCGCGGATCGCGGAGTTCGAGCGACCACCGCCGGTGACGGTGGCGGCGCCGAGGGTCTCGTCGACGATCACGGTCATCGGGTCGCTGAGGGTGGTGATGCCGGCGGCGTCGGTCACGCGGGTGCGCAGCACGTGGCTGCCGGAGCGCAGGCCGAGTTCGTCGACGGTGAAGACGGCGCTGAGCGAGGTGCCGGCTCCGATGCTCGGTTCGGCGCAGGGGCGCATGCTCCAGTCGACGCATTCGCCTTCGTGCTCGCCGATCACCTTCGTGCCCTCGAGCACTTCGAGCAGGCGCACGCCGGTGGGGTCGGAGCCGCCGACGCTGATGAAGCCGTCGCCGGAGAGCCGGCCGTTGATCTGGCCGGCGGCCGTGGGGGTACTGACGGTCGGCGGGGTGGTGTCGGCGACGGTGATGGCCGCGCCGGTGATCACGAGGCTGAAGGCGGGGTCGGCGCCGCCGCCGTAGGAGCACTGCACCGCGGCGACGCAGTAGACGCCGATGTCGAGGCTCTTCGTGCCGGCAGGGACGGCGATCGGCGTGTTGCGACGGTCGGTGGCGCCGTCGGCGCATTTCGTGGCGGTGGTCGGGCCGGCGCAGGTGCTGATCACGGTGGCGCCGGCGCGCACGCGGATCTCCCAGTCGGCGGTGGCGACCGTCATCGCGTGCTGGGACTGCAGGGCGGTGATCGCGGCGTCGGTGGGGGCCGTGATCGTGTATCCGGCGACGCGACCCGGCTGGGCGGTGAGGCCCGCGGACTCGGGGGCGGCGTTGAGGCCGAAGGCGTGGGTGATGTCGACGTTGCCGACGCTCGCGGGGCGGGCGTCGTTGCAGCGGTCGATGAAGTCGATCGGCTGGGCGGTGGAGGCGGAGCGGACCCACGCGTCGGTGCGCTGCTCGTCGCTCTGCGCGCAGGCCTTCACCGTGATCGGGGCGGGCGCGGCGACCGCGGGCGTGGCCGCGGAGGCGAGCAGCAGGGCCGTGGTGAGAACGGCGCGCCGGAGATGGTGGACGGAGCGAAGCGCGGGCACTACTTCCGTCCATCGGACGGGGTGCCGGGATTCTTCAGTTCGCGGTGGGTTGGGTGGCCACCTGGGCCGTGAGGTGCGACTGGTCGAGGCCGGAGGTGACGGCGCTCCAGAGCAGTTCGGTGGCGACGTCGATGAGTTCGGGGAGGCGTTCGTATTCGTTGGAGATGATGAGGTCGATCACCATCTCGGTGAGGCCGCCGAGGATCGCGCGGGCCATGAGCGGGGTGAGCGAGCGGGAGGGCACGTCGGTGTACACGCCCCGGCCCTTTTCGATCTGTTCGCACATCATGGTGCCGACGCGTTCGAGCCAGGCGGAGCGCAGGTTGCGGGCGTCGTCGCTGAGGGCGGCCATCTCGATCATGGCGGCGTAGGTGAGGCGCGGGGCGCCTTCGAGGGCGGCGAGGTGGAGCGCGAAGCCCTTGCTCATCTCCACGCGCCAGGGGTCTTCGAAGGTGATCGAGGCCTGGATGGCATCGAAGAGGGCGTTGGTCACGAGCGTGTAGAGCTCGAGGAAGCAGGCTTCCTTGCTCTCGAACTCGGCGTAGAAGGTGCGCAGGCTGACTTTCGCGCCGCGGGCGATGTCCTGGATCTTCGTGCCGCCGTAGCCGTTGACGGAGATCTCGACGGCCAGCGCTTCGATGATGCGCTGCCGCTGTTCATCGCCCCGGGACACCCGATCAAACATACGGAAACTTGGAGTCCGGTTCACCCGGTCGGTCAGGTGATGCGCTTCAGAACGACTCGCGGACTCGTCCACCGCCGCGTCGCCGTGGCGCGCACGCTGGCGGTGAGCCCTGCAACCCTGCGGATGTTCTTGGGAAGCGTGGCCCGGATCGACCAGCGACCCGACCGGGTCGGCTTCGCGGTGAACGTGATTCGAAATGCCTTGCCGGTGGTGCGGCGACCGGTGAGCACGAGCGTCACTCGCTCTCACCCAGCCGACCCTCTTGATATCTACCTTCGCCGCGTAGGAGCCGCTCGTGCGCTTGGCGCAGACGCGGAAGCGACTTCCGGCACCGAAACCCGCGCCGTGAACGTGTCAAGGAAGGGCTGCTTGCCCGAGCAATGACGACTGAGTCTCCGATTGGGCTAGGAGCCAGCGTCCAAGCGCCTCGTCTGGCCTCAGGCCAACAAACCTGATGTATGGCGAAAGGTTCTTCAGCGGCCCCTTGATTGCGCTGTCCAGGGGCGTGCGGCGTGCGTTTATTTGAACCCGGTCCGCTGTTGCCTCGCCCTCGATCGGGGATGGGATTAGGCTTCGTCTTCGTCCCCGGATCGACGCTGCTCATACCTTCCCCGCGCCGAGTCTCGCTCTGCCTTCGCGAGACGTTGCCGGGGTTGTAGGGCGAGTCCTTGAGCGCTGGCGACGCTGTCGAACTCCGTCGCGGGTGTGCGCGACGATCTACGGCCACCTCGAGCCGGGCTCTGCCGCCGAACGGCTGGCCGCACGCGAGGCCGACTGACAACGGCCGCCCTCAGATGGCCGCTGGTGACAGATCCGTTGGTACGACCCCGGCTCAAAGGGCCGTTTGGAGTTCGGCGCCCATCTCGACGCCTGGTCCGTCGGCGAGCCGTGCTAGCAATTCTCTGTTCCGGCTGAGGCATTCGCCGTAGGCGACATCATCGGCCGTGCCGGTCTCGGGGTGCCACTCGTCACGGGTGAACTCGTTCACTCGAGTTCCAGGCACGCTGACGAGCGCCGAGCCTACGCCGTGCCACGTGCCGTCTGAAACCAGCCGGAGCTCGACTCGCGCTCGAAGGAGCTTACGAAGAGCCGCGCGCTCGAACTCCTGGTCGACGGTCACCTTCATGCCAATGCGGCCAGCATCGTCGGCATCGATCCGAAAGGCAGCTGACCTCTCATCGTTCAGCACGGTCCCTGCGCTGACTTCAGCCGGGACGGCGACGCCTTGCGGCCAAGTCCGGATCTCTTCTCCACCCGACGGTTCACACGGCTCGATGTCGGCGACGTCTTCGACAACAAGCCGAGTGCGATCGATCGACAGTCCGGTCTGCCCGTCGTTTCGCAGGTTGATGTTGATCATGGTCTGCGAATCGCTCGTGTACTCGCCGGCGGGCGCTTTCGAAGCTCCATTGCGCACATCGAGCGTCGCCTTGAGATCGGCCGGTCCAGGTTTGGTCTCGGTCTGGCAGGTCATATCGCCGCCTACCGAGCCGCTATTGATGCAGCTTCCTGAGTTCTGCCCGGACGGTGCTTGGCTCGTGTCGCTGGCCTCCGAACCGCCCCCAAAGACTCCGGAAGTGGCGAGAGTACCTACCAGTCCGATGATTGCAAGCGCGATCACAACGCGAGCTTTGTCTCCGGCGTTTTCGCCTTCGGGCTGATCAGGAGAAGGGTCGCTTACCTGCGTCATATGGGCTGGACAATTGCAAGCTCGCTACCGATGCGCAACGCAGCGATAACGGCGAACCCCCACGGATATGACGGTCTCGTCGACGCGTATCGCGCACGGTGCAGGGACGATCGCCGGATCGATCCACGAAGCCTCGGAAACGGGGTCCTGCGGTCGGAACGCAGCAGAAGCCGCGCGATGAACGTTGGTGAACCTTAGGCCTTAGGGCAGCCCTGCTGCCTGTCGTCTAGGACTTCAAACCACTCGCGAGCTCTCATTTGTGGGCATCCGTAGGGCGCGGGTTGGCTCCTAAGCCATGTTACGTAGCCAGCTGAATACTGGTGCTCGGCGGGGACGGATTCGGTGTCGGTGTACTTGAAGAAGTTCTCGTCTCGTACGGTGAATCGTCCCGACGAGCTAAAGACTTCGATCACGAACCGGAACTCCACAAGTCCAGGTGGTGGTTCGATCGCGTTCGTGACCGAGATCTTGCCCTCGTAGCCTTCCCCGGGCTCGAGGCTGATGTAGTTGTCGCGGAAGTGCGGAGCTGCGTCGACTGAAGGCGCTTGGCCTCCGACCACTTGGTAGAGCGGGACTCGCTGGCCGACTTCGAGGGGACCGTCCAGTCGCGCGAGGAATTTTCCGAGAGCGCGGTCGCCTTGCGTAAACACGTACGCGGTTGCTGCGGTCGGGGTCGGATCAACGCGCACAACCTCAAGGGCTATGTCGCGAATGGACACACTCTCGTCAGCGGCGTTCTTGAGGCTGAATCCGTACTGGCCGCTGCCGTCATCGATTCCGCCGCGCGCCGAAAGC
>JAURVW010000220.1 GCA_030655275.1 Solirubrobacteraceae bacterium | reverse complement strand
CGATCTGGTAGCGCGCGGGCCGCGGAAAAGGCGACGGCAAGCGCCGATCGCCGAGCTCGCGGATACTCGATCGGGTCACCCTGTGAGGAAGTCCGCCGCCTTGAAGTTCAGCCCTGCCGTCGCCGTCCTTTCGCTCGTCCTGAGCACCTTCCTCGCCGGTTGCGGCGGCGGGGATTCGACCCCCGATGACGATGGCGGCTTCGGTGCCGCGCCGGCCGGGGTCGCGACGCTCCCGCAGGTCGCGATCACGACCGAGAACGGCGCCCGCATCGATTCGAAGGACGAAGACCGCATCGGCACGCTCGCGATCACCGACGCCGCCGGCACGCCGCTCTATTCCGGCCCGATGGAAGTCCACGGCCGCGGCAACTACACCTGGGACCTGCCGAAGAAGCCGTACAAGGTCAAGCTCGACGACAAGACCGCGCTGCTCGGCATGCCCTCGAACAAGCACTGGGTGCTGCTCGCCAACTACACCGACAAGACCTTGATGCGCAACGACCTCGCGTTCGCGCTCAGCGAAGCGATGGGCATGGCGTGGACGCCGCGCTCGCGCTTCGTCGAACTCACCGTCAACGGCTCCTACGACGGCGTCTACCAGCTCACCGAACACGTGCGCGTCGACAAGAACCGGGTCGACATCCCCGAGCTCGATGTCGACGACACCAGCGCGCCGAAGGTCACCGGCGGCTACCTGATCGAAGTCGACGAGCGGCGCGGTGCCGACTTCTGCTTCGTCACCACGCGCGGCGGCATCACGATGTGCCCCGAGAGCCCCGAAGACCTCGGCGACGACGCCCGCAAGGCGCAGCGCGACTACATCGTCCAGCACCTCGCGGCGGTCGAGGAGTCGATCTACGGCGCGCAGTTCACCGACCCGGCGCTCGGCTACGCGGCGTATCTCGATGTCGATTCCGTCGTCGACTACTACCTGATCAACGAGCTCTACAAGAACGTCGACGGCGGCATGACGCTCAGCACCTTCCTCTACAAGCAACGCGAGGGCAAGCTCGCGTTCGGCCCGATCTGGGATTTCGACGTCGCGATCGGCAACATCGATAACCGCAGCGCCGACAACCCCGAGGGCTGGCAGATCCACGCCGCGGCCTGGTTCGGCCGCCTCTTCCAAGACCCGGCCTTCGACGCCAAGGTGCGCGCACGCTGGGCGCAACTGAAGAGCGAAGGCACGCTCGACGGCGTGTTCGCCCGCATCGACGCCGACGCCGCGCTGCTCGACTCGGCGCAGGCGCGCAACTTCGCGCGCTGGCAGATCCTCGACAAGTACGTCTCGCCCAACCGCGTCGTCACCGGCTCCTACGCCGGCGAGGTCGCCGCGATGAAGGAATGGCTGCGCGCGCGCATCGC
>JAURVW010000219.1 GCA_030655275.1 Solirubrobacteraceae bacterium | reverse complement strand
AGGGCCCAGTGGACCACGGTCCGTTTCGGGATTTGGGGGTGGTTGGGGGTCGTTGAGGTCATCGGCGGAGGCGGTCGAGGGCGAGGTTGAGCCGCAGCACGTTCACGCGGGGCTCGCCGAGGATGCCGAGGGTGCGTCCCTTCGTCGCGTCGTTGACGGCTTTCGCGACGGCCGCCGGGGCCAGCGAGCGAGCCCTCGCGACGCGCGCCGACTGGAGGCGGGCGTTCTCGACGCTGATGTCGGGGTCCAGGCCGGACGCGCCGGCGGTGACCGCGTCGGCGGGCACCCGCTGGCCGGCGCTGAGCCCGTTCTCCGCGCGGTAGGTCGTCAGACGCTCCTGCACGGCCGCCGCGAGGTCGGGATTGTTCGGACCGAGGTTGCTGGCGCCCGAGGCCAGCGTGTCGTAGCCGTCCTCGCCGGCCGCCGAGGGCCGCGGGTGGAACCACTGCGGGCCGTCGAACGGCTGGCCGACCAGATCGGAACCCACGACTCGGCCGGCCCCGCCTTCCGAGCCCGGGCCGTTGGCGTTCGCCACGGTCGAGACGCGGGAGCCGTTGGCGTTCCCCGGCGCCGCGATCTGCGCGACGCCGGTGATCGCGAGCGGATAGGCCAGGCCGAGCACCAGGGTGAGCGCGAGCAGTACGCGCAGGCCGGCGAACAGCTGACGGAGAGGGGCGGTGGCAGTCATGGAGATCACGCGATTCCGGGGATGGAGGTGGCGGTCGCGGGCATCACGCGATTCCGGGGATGAGGGCGACGAGGAGGTCGATGAGCTTGATGCCCACGAACGGGGCGACGAGGCCACCGACGCCGTAGACGGCGAGGTTGCGGCGCAGCAACTGGGAGGCGGTCGACGGCCGGTACTTCACGCCGCGCAGCGCGAGCGGGATGAGGGCGACGATCACGAGCGCGTTGAAGATGACCGCGGAGAGGATCGCCGACTCGGGGCTCGCGAGGCCCATCACGTTGAGCGCGCCGAGCCCGGGGTAGAGCACCGCGAACATCGCCGGCAGGATCGCGAAGTACTTCGCGACGTCGTTGGCGACCGAGAACGTGGTGAGCGCGCCGCGGGTGATGAGCAGGCCCTTGCCGATCTCGACGATCTCGATGAGCTTCGTCGGGTCGGAGTCGAGGTCGACCATGTTGCCCGCGTCCTTGGCGGCGCTCGTGCCCGAGTTCATCGCGACGCCCACGTCGGCCTGCGCGAGCGCCGGCGCGTCGTTCGTGCCGTCGCCCGTCATCGCGACGAGCTTGCCGCCCTCCTGCTCCTTGCGGATCAGGGCCATCTTGTCCTCGGGCCGGGCCTCGGCGAGGAAATCGTCGACGCCCGCCTCCTTGGCGATCGCGGCCGCCGTGAGGGGGTTGTCGCCGGTGATCATCACCGTGCGGATGCCCATCGACCGCAGCTCCTCGAACCGCTCCCGCATGCCCTCCTTCACCACGTCGGCGAGGTGCACGACGCCGAGCGCACGAGCGTGGCCGGAGGCCGTCGACTCCGCCACCACGAGCGGCGTGCCGCCGCGCCGCGAGACGCCGTTGACCTCCTCCTGGAGGGCGTCCGGGAGGATCGCGCCGAACCCGCCGAGCCACTGCGCGACGGCGTCGCCCGCTCCCTTGCGCGTGCTCGTTCCGCCGGGCAGGTCGAGGCCGCTCATGCGGGTCTCGGCGCTGAAGGCGACGAAGGTGGCGCCGGCCGGGGCGACCTTCGATGCTTCGCCGTCCACGCCCGCTTCGCTGCCGGCGGGCGCGTCGGCCAGGAGCCGGTCGGCGAGCACGACGATCGAGCGGCCTTCCGGCGTCTCGTCGGCGAGGCTCGCGAGGCGCGCCACACGAGCCAGGTCGGCGGGGTCGATGCCCGGTGCGGGCAGCAGCTCGACGGCCTGGCGGTTGCCGTAGGTGATGGTGCCGGTCTTGTCGAGCAGGAGGGTCGACACGTCGCCCGCGGCCTCGACGGCCCGGCCCGACATCGCGAGCACGTTGCGCTGCACGAGACGATCCATGCCGGCGATGCCAATCGCGCTGAGCAGCGCACCGATCGTCGTCGGGATGAGGCACACGAGCAGCGCGATGAGCACGATGAGTTCCTGCTCGCCACCGGAGTAGGCGGCGAGCGGCTGGAGCGTCGCGACCGCGATGAGGAACACGATCGTGAGCGCGGAGAGCAGGATCGAGAGCGCGATCTCGTTCGGCGTGCGCTGGCGGGCGGCGCCCTCGACGAGCGCGATCATGCGGTCGATGAAGGTGTCGCCGGGGCGGGCGGTGATCTTCACGAGGATGCGGTCCGAGAGCACGCGCGTGCCGCCGGTGACGGCACTGCGGTCGCCGCCGGACTCGCGGATCACGGGGGCCGATTCGCCAGTCACGGCCGACTCGTCGACGGAGGCGACGCCCTCCACGACGTCGCCGTCGCTGGGGATCACGTCGCCCGCCTCGCAGACGACGATGTCGCCCACCTGCAGGTCGGCGGCCGCGACGAGCGACTCGTGGCCGGCGTCGTCGATGCGTCGACCCTCGGCCTCGGTGCGCGCGGCGCGGAGGGTGTCGGCCTGGGCCTTGCCGCGGCCCTCGGCGACGGCCTCCGCGAAGTTCGCGAAGAGCACCGTGAGCCACAGCCAGATCGCGAGACCGACCGCAAAGGCGGATGGATCGGTGATGGCCAGGACCGTCGCGGCGACGGAGCCGACCTCGACGACGAACATCACCGGCGTGCGCACCATGAGGCGCGGGTCGAGCTTGCGAACGGCACCGGGGACGGCACCGCGCAGCAGCGTGGGATCGAGGATGGAGGCAGGCATCTAGCGAACTCCCTCGGCGAGGGGCCCGAGCGCGAGCGCGGGCAGGTAGGTGAGACCGGCGACGATCAGGACGACGCCGAGGAGCAGTCCGGCGAACAGGGTGGTGTTCGTCGGCAGGGTGCCGGCGGTCGCCGGGGTGGGGCCCTGGCGACCGAGCGACCCGGCCAGCGCGAGGACGATCGCGATCGGCAGGAACCGACCGAGCAGCATCGCGGCGCCGAGGGCCAGGTTGTAGAAGGGCGTGTTCGCGGAGAGCCCGCCGAACGCGCTGCCGTTGTTGTTGCCCGCGGAGGTGAAGGCGTAGAGCACCTCCGTGAGCCCGTGGGGGCCGGCGTTGAGGATCGATCCCCGGGGGCCCTCGAAGGCCAGGGCGACGGCGGTGCCGAGCAGCACGATCGTCGGGGTGACGAGGATGTACAGCGCGACGAGCTTGATCTGCGCGGGCCCGAGCTTCTTGCCGAGGTACTCGGGCGTGCGGCCCACCATGAGGCCGGCGATGAACACCGCGACCATCGCGAGCACGAGCATGCCGTAGAGGCCGGAGCCGGTGCCGCCGGGGGCGATCTCGCCGAGGGCCATGTTGAGCAGCACCGCGCCGCCGGCGAGCGGACTGAGCGAGTCGTGGGCGGCGTTGACGGCGCCGGTCGAGGTGCCGGTCGTGACGGAGGCGAAGAGCGTCGAGGAACCGACGCCGAAGCGCGCCTCCTTGCCCTCCATCGCGCCGCCCGCGAGCTGCGCCGCGATGCCGGGGTGCGCGAACTCGGAGACCGTCGTGACGACGATCATCAGGCCCAGGAGCGTCGCCATCACGAGCGTGACGGTGCGGGCCTGCTTGCGGTCGCCGACGAGCGTGCCGAAGGCCGATACGAGCGCGAAGGGGATCAGCAGGATCAGCAGGAGCTCGGCGAAGTTCGTGAACGGGTTGGGGTTCTCGTACGGGTGGGCGGAGTTCGCGTTGAAGAACCCGCCGCCGTTGGTGCCGAGCTCCTTGATCGCCTCCTGCGAGGCGACCGGGCCGCCGAGCTGCGACTGCGTGGCGCCGCTCAGGGTCGTCACGTCGTGCGGGCCGGCGAGGTTCTGCAGCACGCCACCGAACACGAGCACGACGGCCCCGATCGCGGCGATCGGCAGCAGCACGCGGATCGAGCCGCGCACGAGGTCGACCCAGAAGTTGCCGAGGCGGTCGGTGTGGCTGCGGGTGAAACCGCGGATGACGGCGATGGCCACCGCGATGCCGACGGCCGCGCTCACGAAGTTCTGCACCGCCAGTCCGGCCATCTGCACGAGGTGGCCGAGGGCCGACTCGCCGGCGTAGCTCTGCCAGTTCGTGTTCGTGGTGAACGAGATCGCCGTGTTGAGGGCCTGGTCGGTCGGCATCGCGCCGAACCCGAGCGACAGCGGCAGGCTGCCCTGGAGCTGCAGGAAGGCGAAGAGCACCATGATCGACGCGGCCGAGAACCCGACGAGCGAGGCGAGGTAGGCGGTCCAGCGTTGGTCGGCGGCCGGGTCGATGCCACCGACGCGATAGATGACGCGCTCGATCGCGAGGTGGCGCTCGCTCGTGAACACGCGAGCGAGGTAGGTGCCGATGGGCCGGGCGAGCAGGCCGACGCACAGGGCGAGCAGTGCGGCCTGGAGCACCGCAGCGAGGGTGGCCGACATCAGAAGCGCTCCGCGCGGACGAGCGCGTAGACGAGGTAGATCAGCAGGAGCGCTGCGACCGCGAGGCCGCCGGCGTTCTCAGGCGAGATCGAGAGCAGGGTGGGCATGCCTCCAGCGTCCGCTCACGGAGCCGGCTATCGCGCGATCCATACGCGTTCTTGACGGCAGCCCCCGGGATCCATGCGCCGCCCTGGCGGAGCGAGGCCGCGGCGTCAGGCGCCGGCGGAGCAAGGGCCGCGGCGTCAGGCGCCGGCGGGGCG
>JAURVW010000218.1 GCA_030655275.1 Solirubrobacteraceae bacterium | reverse complement strand
CAGCCCAACTCGGCACCGACGGCGGCATCGCCCGCTACCGGCTCACGATGCGGCCCTGGCTCTCGTTCCTCGCGCATCGCACCGACAGCTTCGTCTACCAGGACAAAACCGCCGCACACATCATCGAAGAGGTGTTCAAGGACCATCCGTCCGCGAACTTCACGCTGCAAATCAGCCAGCCGCTGCGCATGCGCTCGCTCTGCACCCAATACCGCGAGACCGACCTCGCGTTCGTGCAGCGTCTGCTTGCCGAGGAAGGCCTGACGTACCACTTCGAGCACCTCGACGCCGAGGCCGCCAAGGGCGCCGACAACATGGGCCACGCCCGCCACCTGCTCGTCGTCACCGACAGCGCGGCCGAACGACCGACGCTCGGCGACGTGCGCTTCGCGCGTCAGCACGTCACCGCGAACATGGCCGGACAGAAGGACGCCATCACCGCGTTCAGCGTCGCGCGCCAGATCGCGGCCAACAGCGTCGCCCTCGGCGCATGGGACTATGAACGCATCGCCGGCATCGCAGCCACCGATCGCAGCGCACTCGACCTCGGCAAGCTGCCTGCCCTCGAGGTCTACGACGGCGCGGGCGCGTATCGCTACGAGAACCCCGCGCACGCCGAACGCGCGGCGCGGCTCGCGCTGGCTGCCCTCGAGCTCGGCTACAAGCGACTCGAAGGGCAAGGCAGCGCACGGCACTTCGCGGTCGGACGGCGCTTCCGCCTGATCGATCACCCGCTCTTCGGTGCCAACACCACTTCCAACAGCTACGCTGGCGCGGCCAGCGCCTCGCACGCCCGGCCCGACAACGAGTTCACGCTGGTCGAGATCGAGCACCGCGCGGCCAACAACCTGGGTGCGCAGGCGGCCGAGCTGTTGAAGTCGAGCGAGCTCGAGCAAGGCACGTACCTCAATCACTTCCACTGCGTGCCGGCGGTGGCGCCGCTGGTGCCGCCGCTGGTGCGCAAGCCGACTGCGCCGCTCAACCAGACCGCGCTCGTCGTCGGCATCGGCAACGAGCCGTTGACGACCGACCGCGATCACCGCGTCAAGGTGCAATTCGCCTGGCAGCGTGGTCTGCGGCCGAACGCGGGCGGATTGGCGCACGCCTCGAGCGCCGATTCGCGAGGCAATGCTCCGGGCAACGAGCAAAGTGGCACCTGGGTGCGCCTGGCCGAGCCGGCGGCCGGCGCGAACTGGGGCTCGGTCTACACGCCGCGGGTCGGCACGGAAGTCGCGATCGGCTTCATCGAAGGCGACATCGACC
>JAURVW010000215.1 GCA_030655275.1 Solirubrobacteraceae bacterium | reverse complement strand
CACCCGACCTTCAACCGCCACCACAGCGAGACCGAGATGCTGCGCTACATCCGCAGCCTCTCCGACAAGGACCTCGCGCTCGACCGTTCTATGATCCCGCTCGGCTCGTGCACGATGAAGCTGAACGCGACCAGCGAGATGATTCCGATCACCTGGCCCGAGTTCGCGAACGTGCATCCGTTCGCGCCGCGCGACCAGCTCGCCGGCTACGAACAGCTGCGCACGCAGCTCGAAGACTGGCTCTGCCAGGCGACCGGCTACAGCGGCGTCAGCCTGCAGCCGAACGCGGGCTCGCAAGGCGAGTACGCGGGCCTGCTCGTGATCCGCGCATTCCACGCGGCACGGAACGAAGCGCATCGCACGATCTGCCTGATCCCCGAATCGGCGCACGGCACGAACCCGGCGAGCGCGCAGATGGCGGGCCTGCAGGTCGTCGTGACCAAGTGCGATGCCGAAGGCAACATCGACCTGGTCGACCTGCGCGCGAAGTGCGAGCAGCACAGCGCGAAGCTCGCCTCCATCATGATCACCTACCCCTCGACCTACGGCGTGTTCGACACCCACGTGAAGGAGATCTGCGCGCTGGTGCACGAGCACGGCGGTCGCGTGTACGTCGACGGCGCGAACATGAACGCGCTGGTCGGCGTGGCCGCGCCGGGCGATTTCGGCGGCGATGTGAGCCACTTGAACCTGCACAAGACCTTCTGCATTCCGCACGGCGGCGGCGGGCCGGGTGTCGGGCCGACCTGCGTCGTGGCCGACCTCGTGCCGTACCTGCCGGCGCACCGCGCGGCGGGCATCGGCACCGACGTTCAAGTGGGCGCCGTCAGTGCCGCACCGCTCGGCAACGCCGCCGTGCTGCCCATCAGCTGGATGTACATGCGCATGATGGGCCGCGAAGGCCTGACCGCGGCGACCGAGACGGCGATCCTCTCGGCGAACTACATCGCTGCGCGCCTCGCCGACCACTACGACATCCACTTCAGCGGCAACGTCGACGGCATCAAGGGCGGCGGTGTCGCGCACGAGTGCATCCTCGACCTGCGGCCGCTGAAGGAG